>CALGMC010000138.1 GCA_937959145.1 uncultured Chlorobiales bacterium | reverse complement strand
GTTCGGCGCATTCACGATGACGGTAACTTACCTTGCGTTCTTATTGCTTCCGTTGGTGATTGGCTTTTACATGTTCCTTGCCATTTTGGAAGACTGCGGATATTTGCCGCGCCTTGCGACAATGGTCGACCGTCTCTTCACCGGCATTGGGCTGAATGGGCGCGCCGTGATTCCGATTATTCTTGGCTTTGGGTGCGTTACAATGGCAACCGTTACCACGCGCTTGCTTCAAACTTCACGCGAAAAAACGATTGCCGCCTCGATTCTGAATTTTGCGATTCCGTGCTCGGCGCAATTAGCCGTTATCACGGCACTGCTGACAAAAGCAGGCGGCTTTTACACACTGGTCTTTTTCCTCATTATTCTTTCAAGCCTTGTGGCGATTGGCACGATTGTCGATAGAATTCTTCCCGGAAAATCGTCCGCACTGCTCATTGACCTTCCGCCGATGCGCTTGCCGCGTCCAGCCAATGTGCTCAAAAAAACGTGGATTAAAACGAAGAGTTTTATGCAAGAAGCCACGCCATGGTTTTTTATCGGCGCATTGCTTATTTCTGTGATGCAAGTAACGGGACTGCTTGAAGGGTGGGTGAAACTCTTTGAGCCGATTACGACGCATTGGCTTCAGTTGCCCGCAGAGTCGGCGCGCGCATTTGTGATGGGCATGGTTCGTCGCGATTTCGGCGCGGCAGGCTTATACGACCTCAACCTAACGCCACAGCAAATTGTCATTTCTTTAACCGTGATAACGCTCTTTGTGCCGTGTATTGCAAGTTTGATGGTCTTAATCAAAGAGCGCGGCGTGAAGGAAGCCATGACGATTTGGGCAGGAAGTTGGATTTTCGCGTTCAGTGTGGGCGGTGCAGTCGCGCTGATGGTGTAAAGATTAAACACAGAAACTCATGTCAAACTGCTCGAAACAAGATATTCTCAATCTCCCGCAAACGGCTTTTGAGCGCACTTGTCCAACGTGCAAGTTCAAAATCACGAATCAATTTATTACGAAGTGTCCGCGCTGTGCCACGAAGTTAAGCCTTGCGGAACTTTGCACGGGTTGTTTTCAAAGCGGTGCGTGCCATAGTGGCGATGTAGAAAAGAAATCACCGCTGATTTCAATTACACTTCCGAAGTAATCTCTCGATATTCTTTCCTTGCGCGGTTTCATAAAGCGCATTACCTTTCTTCTCGCATTGTGGCTTATCACACCGTGCTCTTTTTTTCAACATCAAAACCAACTACCATGAAAAAAACGAAACTTCTCGTTCTGCTGGCACTTCTTGCACTGTCATCATCACTCTTGGCGCAACCTTACGAGCCGATTGGACCGTGGGGCGGAAGAGTGAATGTCTTTACGCGAACCGCGAATGGACACATTTACGCCGCAACGATTGGCGCAGGATTTTTTAAGTCAACCGATAATGGCAACACATGGCGCGAAGCCAATGTGTTAGGCACAGTGAGAAGCGCGTTTGCGATTCAGGCGATTGGCGATACGGTTTGGGGCGCGCCGTTTGGCACAGGCATCTTCAAAACTACTGACGGCGGAAACACTTGGCTTCCCGATTCGCTTGGCGGATTGGGCGGACGCTCCGTTTATGCAATTTATGCTGATGCAAATGGCAACCTTTATGCAGGCGGATTAAACACAGGCGTTTTTTTCAGACCGCCGGGCGCAACATCGTGGCAAAACATCACAGGCGATTTGCCTGCTGGAACAGGCGGAAATCCACGCACGGTGCGAAGCATTTTCAAAGACAGCAACGGACTGTTATACATCGGCACGGAAGGCGGCACTGCGCCAAACGATGCGGGCATTTACACTTCAGCCAACAACGGCACAAACTGGGTGCGCAATAGCACGGGGCTTGGCACAACCTCGCCGAGCGTAAGAGCCTTTGTGCAACGCGGCGATACGCTCTTTGTCGGCGTTTTTTCAGGTGGCGCAGGCGTTTATCGCAAGGCGTTAGCGGCAACATCTTGGACGATTGACACGCTTGGGCTTGGTGCAAGAGGCATTAACGCGCTCTATGTCGATGGCGCAGGGAACATTTACGCAGGTTTGAACCCGACAACGCCCGGCGGCGTGTTTCGTCGTGCCGTCAATAGCAGTTCTTGGTCGCAAGTTGCGCTGGGTGGACAATCCGTGTGGGGATTTATCGGCGTAGGAAGTGAAGTGCTGATTGGCTCGAACTTGTGGGCAGTCTCGCGCACAACGAATTTTTCATCGGTTAGCATTTCAAACACAGGCATCAACGCTTTGAGTGTGCTTGCGTTAAAAGTTGGCTCTGATGGAAATCTGTATGCAGGAATCAATAGCAACGGTGGCGTTCAACGAAGCACGGATAACGGCGCGACATGGCAAATGGACACGGTCGGGCTTGGCGCAAGAACCGTGTGGGCGTTGGAAGAAGTGAACGGAACAATCTTTGCCGCCGCAGGTTCTTCGGGCGTATTTCGTCGAACGGCTTCTGGCTGGGTCCCGGCAAATACCGGCATTGCAACGCGCACCGTCGATTGCCTGCTTGCAAATGGCGATACACTTGTTGCGGGATTAACCACATCAGGCACAAACCCTGTCATCTATCGCACCACAAATGGCGGCGCAACTTGGTTGGCGGGAACGGTTACTTCATTGCCATCGCTCGGCTCTGTTCGCGCACTTGGAAGAGACAATGCGGGAAATCTTTACGCGGGCATGTCAAGCACGACAACCGTCTTGCGTGGCTTGCTCAAATCGACCAACGGCGGTGCAACTTGGTTTCAATCCAACGGCATTATGAATCCGCTCAACGAAGAATTTTACGCCATTGCGTTTAACCCTGTAACCAATACGCTCTATGCCGCGCCAAATGTGAGTGGCATTTTCAAATCGACCGATGCAGGCGCAACGTGGGTTTCCGACTCAACGGGAATGAGCGCGACGGTCGACGATATTCTTATCCCGACCACGCTTCCGCCGTCGAGTGGCTTGCAAGGCTCAATGCTGGCGGCGTGCTTGGGGCAAAACACCGAAGGCGGCGTGTTCGTCCGACGCAATACGGAAACGGCTTGGAGCAGGTCGGGACTGGATTTATTCTCGGTCAATGCGTTGGCGGAAAAAAGCGGGGTGCTTTATGCGGCAACCAATCACAGCAGTATTTACAAAGCCAATTACGTCAATATCGGATTGCCTGTTGAACTCATTGAGTTTGGCTATCGCAAAGCCAATCAAGGCGTTGAACTTTTCTGGAAAACGGTTTCAGAACAAAACAACGAAGGCTTCCAAATTGAACGCCGACGCGAAAACCAAGAGTGGCAAACGATTGGGTTTGTCAGAGGAAAAGGCACAACCACCGAAGTGCAATCTTATTCGTTTGTCGATGAACAAGCGAGCGGAAAACTTTTTTATCGATTAAAGCAAATTGATTTCAACGGCGCATTTCAATACAGCAATGTGATTGAAGTTAATCTGAACGCGCCTGAAAAATTTGAACTCGCGCAGAACTATCCGAACCCCTTTAATCCAACAACAATTATTACGTATCAACTTCCGCTATCAAGCGATGTGAAGTTGGAAATCTTTGATGTCTTGGGTAGAAAGGTGGCAACGCTCGTCAACGCAAAGCAAGACGCGGGAAGTTATGTGGCGAACTTCAATGCTTCCGCCTACAACTTGACAAGCGGTGTTTATTTCTACCGACTGCAAGCCGGAAACTTCACGGAAACGAAGAAAATGATGCTGGTGAAATGAGCAACTTCAAAGCAAAAGCAAAGGCGGTTCTTCGGAATCGCCTTTTGTATTCAGAGTCAAATGTTGCGATGTTTTTATCAAAAAACGTTACCAAATGAAAACGATTGAACAAATCACAAATCAAATTCTGAACGGCGACTGCATTGACCTTGCGAAGCAAATTCCCGATAACTCAATAGACCTCACGGTATTCTCGCCGCCATATGATTCAATCAGAGATTACAAGAAAAATTGGGCATTTGATTTTTTAGGATTGGGCAAAGAGCTTTATCGCCTAACGAAAGATGGCGGTGTTGCCGCAGTGGTGATTGGAGATGGGACAAAGAATTTTGCAAAATCACTCACCACATTTCGATTAGCACTGTCGTGGTGCGATGAAGCAAATTGGAAAATGTTTGAAACTTGTATTTACCACAGAGATGGAAACCCTGGCGCATGGTGGTCGCAACGGTTCAGAGTTGACCACGAGTATATTTTGATATTCTTCAAAGGAAACCGTCCAAAAACATTTCAGAAAGAGGTTTTAATGATTCCAAGCAAGCACGCGGGCAAGGTTTACACAGGAACCGACAGATTGACGAGCGGAGAATTCAAGAAGATTGAACCAAAAGCCGTGAATGAAATGAAGTGTAGAGGAACAGTATGGCGTTACTCAACGAGCAACAGCGAAGGCAATCGGCTAAAATTAAAACACCCTGCTACGTTTCCTGACAAGCTCGCGGAAGATTTGATTCTCTGTTTCTCAAAACCGAATGAACTTGTGCTTGACCCAATGTGCGGAAGTGGAACAACTTGCGTGATGGCAAAGAAAAACAATCGCAATTTTATCGGGATTGACATTGCAGAAGAATACTGCCAAATCGCAAGGAAACGATTAGAAGACGAGACAAGCCAAATCTCTATCCCTCTGCTGTAAATGAAGGCGGATATCAAAATCGCAAAGCAGCAATTAAAAAGTCTCCCCAAAGTATGGGAAGGAAAAAAGTGTGTGCTCGAACTCAAAGAAGCCGACTACAACTGGCGACAAATGGAGTGGTGGGCATTTTATTTTGAGTATTTGTGCCGTTCAAGGCTAAACGGAATTTTTGAAATTCCAGGTGAGAAGTTCGGAACAGTAACCTTCGACGCAAAACGAAACATCAACTGGGATTTCAAAGCAAAAGCAATTAAATCAGATGACCACAGAGCAATACTCAACGACAAAAAAGCAATGATTCAAAGTATCGAGAAATATGGCGAACACGGAATCATCATCGCAATGTGCGACGTAGAATACAACGATATAAATCGCACATTTCAAAAATGGCACGCGGAGTTGAAAGGGGGACTGTCGAAGTATGAAAAACAAAGAATTGCAAGAACCTCTTTGTCGCGCTACCGAAAAACAAAAGCGGAACTTCAAGAAGTATTGTTCCTCTCTGTAAATGAGAAGAATATAGAGGCGTTAGATACAATGCGTCAGGGCAGAAACAGCAACGGAAAGCCAAGACCTGAAAAATTTATGCTCGATTTTGAGAAAATCAACAGTTTCCTTCAAGAGAAAATTGTATTCAGATAGATTTACGGCGCATATTCTTTCTTGAGCTTGCTCTTATACTCCTTTTGCAACTTCTGAATTTTCGGACTAATCACGACCGTGCAATACGGATTGCGGTTGCCGACACGGTTGTAGTAGTTCTGATGATACTCTTCGGCAGGATAAAACGCCTTGAACGGA
>CALGMC010000137.1 GCA_937959145.1 uncultured Chlorobiales bacterium | reverse complement strand
GTTTTGCCGCCGCCGCCTGCACAAGCATCGAGCGTAATCGTTTTCGGCTTTGGATTGAGAAGAAGCGAAATAAGTTGACTGCCTTCGTCTTGAATTTCGCACAGTCCTTGCTTGAAAGTTTGGGATTGAAAGATGGGGCGGCGTCGGTCGCAGATGAGCGCGTCGGGCGAAAGGTTGCCGAAGGTGGTGGCGATGTTGTCATTGGCGAGCCTTTGTTTTAAGGCGTCGCGAGAAGTGAGCAAAGTATTGGTGCGCAAGGTAAGTGGGGCTTCGCTGTTGAGCGCGGCGTAAAGGTGAGCAAGGTCTTCGTTTGAAAAGTCGGTGCGTAATTTTTCCGTAACCCAACGAGGAAAAGAAAATTTGTCGGAAATATCTTCAATGCCTTGGCGTCGCGAAAAAAACTGCGAACGAAGTTCTGAAAGAGTTTCTGTGGAAAATGAAGTGAGTTCACTTGTTGGAGAAAGAAGCTCGTTTTGATGCTGTTGCGAGAGAAAGAGAAAAAGGGTGAGCGCGTAAGTTAAATTGTTGGAGTTTTGAGGAAGCGTGTCAATGATGAAGGATTCAATCGCAAGGTCGTGTCGGAGTGTGCCATAGACGGCTTCGCTGATGAACTTTCGGTCGTGTGAGCCGAGATATTTTCTAGTGCGAAGATAATCGGAGAGAACGGCGTCGGCGGGGCGGCTGTCGGTGCGCACGGCAGTATAGGCTTCAATGCTGTGTGAAAGAAGCGATTTGAGCGTCATGAATTGATGTGAAAATGAATTCAATGAATCAGATGAACGGGGCGAAGATACAATCGAACGAAAAATGAACGCCGTGAAACGACATACTGAAACAAAGAAAGGTCGCGGATTAGGCGACCTCCTCTTGTTCACAAGTTGTCTTGCAAAATTTCCCTACGAGCAAACGGCATGAAACTCCGTAATGCTATGTCGAGAGCGAAGAGCGCGAGGATTCATCGCTTAACGGTGTGAGTTGCTTGACATTTTGCGCTTGCAACCCTTTGTTGGTTGTAAGAAGTTCAAACTCCACAGGTGCGCCTTGATCGAGCATTTTATACTTCCGCTCCGACGCAATCGCAGAGTAGTGAACGAAAATGTCTTCGCCACCCACCGGATTAACAATGAATCCATAGCCCTTCTTGCCGTCGAACCACTTCACTTGACTTTTGTGTGCCATTGACTAAAAACTCCTTTCGTTAAAGAAAGATTCTTGAAAGAATTGTCCCGCAGCCGTAAGACCATTGCACACCTTTTACAGCATCTTCTTGGGCTACTTTTGCACTGTCAATATAGACGCAAGGCGTGTCTACACAAGCCAAATTATGCGATGAATACAGACGATAAAGCCGTTTTAACACGAAGAATGTTAGGCTGAAAGAAGTGAGAGAAGATGGGGGCTGAATAAATAATTAAAACCGAAAACTTGTGGTCAGCACAATGCTGTTGATGGTGAGCGTTTCGCCGACTTGCGCTGAGCCAGTGTAAAGGAGTCCGAAAATACTTTGTGTGGTGCGAACATAAGCCACATCGATGTTGAGCGTTTTACGAAGCAGAAGTCCTGCGCCGAAGGTGATGGTTTTGCGTGCGTCGTCGCTCGTCGTTGGCTGTGTTCGTGCGGCATCGCGGAATTTAAGCGGCGACATTTGGTAATTGTATCCAGCGCGAGCGCGTATCGGCAAAAAGACAGAACGAAGCTCCGCACCAACGGCGTAGTCAATGGTTTGTTGAAAATCAGTTTTGAAAATGCGGTTGAGGTCGGCGAAACTCTCTCCATCGGCGCGGTATTCAAGTTGTGTCCAATCGGTGAAGGTGGCTTGCGCGGAAAGGGTGAAGTTTGGTTCTTCCAAACTCACGCCTCCTGAAAAAACGAATGGCGTCCGAAGTCGATACTCAAAATTGTTTGAGGGCAATTTATCCGAGAAAGAAAGCGGCTGATTGGGCGCAGGGGCGACTTTGAAGCGCGACGAAAGCGTTTGCGTGGAAAGTTCGTTGAAGGTTAAAGTCGTCGGCGTTTCAACGGATAAGCCCAAACGAAAATGGTCGTCAAGCACATACATCAAAGAGGCTTTGAGATTCCAACCCGTGATGTCGGTTTCAATCGTTTCTTCAAGGGTCAGCGATTGAAATTTCTCGTAGCGATTTTGAGCGTCGCTCTCGCGATATGTGCGAAAGTAGGAGTAACTACCGCTGACGATGTTGAGCGTGCCGCCAACGAACAAAGACGGCGCGACCTCTACGGCAGTGGCAATCGAGAACGTGTTCTTTCCGCCATCTTCCAAGAGTTCCGAGTTTTGCAACACATTGCCGCGAATCGGATTGAGATATAGCCCTGATGAATCGTTGAGCAGAAATTGCTCCCAAGCATATGAGGCAAGGTCGCTTAAAATGATATTGCCGCTGTTATCAAAGCGCGGGTTTGAGTTCGCCGCAAGTCCATCTAAAATGCTTTGAGATGGGTTAAAGACGTTGATGTTCTGACCGCCCGTGAAATTGGCTTGACGGTTGTAGCCGAACGCCAAAACAAAACTGCCTTGATAAGTCGGAAATGGCATCACAAATCCGAGCGACTGAATGGCCGTGCGGCTATTGGTGGCGTTTTGCGTGCTGTTGAGATAAGTGGCATTGCTGTTGAA
>CALGMC010000136.1 GCA_937959145.1 uncultured Chlorobiales bacterium | reverse complement strand
GTGCCTTGATAGAAAAACAAGATTGGCGGAAATTCGGGTTGGCTTTCAGCAATGGCACGAAAATCGACAATTAGTTCGCGGCAGAAAATACAGCCGAAATGCCTCACAAACACAAGCAGTTTTGGCGAGTCGCCAAGTTCTTCGCCGAGCGTTTTTCCGCTTAAATTCACGCCTTCAATCGGGTGAGCCAGCAATGTGTCAGGAATGTTTTTCATTGTGTATGATGATATTTTTACGATGTTTGAACCTTGAACACGAATTTTCACAAAGCAATTTCCAATGCTATCGTTTTCTAAAACCTTGTTTCATCTTGTGCACCGATACTTGCGACTGTGGCTTGCCTTTTTCCGCCATAGCCTCACACAAGAGATGCAGTATCGCTTGAATTTCGTGTTAGTGTTTGTGATGGATATTGTATGGTATGCGGTCAACATTGGTTTCTTCGAGGTCATTTACATGAACACCGATAACATTGCGGGCTACACGCGCTACGAAGTCTTCTTTTTTATGACCACGATTTTCGTCATTGATGCGCTCGATATGATGCTCTTTTCATCGAGCCTTTGGGTGATGAACGACCTCATTCGCAAAGGCGATTTTGATTTGCTTCTCACCAAGCCGATTGCGCCGATGTTTTACGCTTCCACGCGCGATATTTCCATCGGCTCGCTTCTCGATTCCTTCTTTGCGCTTGGCTTGCTCGGCTATGCTTGGGCAAACCTTGCACCAAACGCTACCGCGATTGATGTTGTTGCATATTTAATTTTACTTGTCTGCGGCTTGCTCACGATGTATTCGCTTCAAATGTTTTTCGCCTCGCTTGGGTTTATCTTCGTGAATGCGTCGACAAGTTTGCAGTGGGGATTTCATCATCTTTATCAATTAGCGATGAAGCCCGAGGCGATTTACAAAGGCTTGCTTCGCTACATCTTGCTTTACTTTGTTCCGATGATTGCCATTGGCGCGCTTCCTGCGTCAATGATTATTCGGGGATTTGATTGGCATAATTTTCTTTTAGGCATCACGGTCTCGATTGTGATGTTGTTTCTAACCACAAAATTCTTTTATTACGGATTGCGCCGTTATGAAAGCGCATCAAGTTAAAGCGAATCAAGTTAAACCGATATTTGACATGAGCACATCTGAACTCAATCCGCAACTTTCCGCCATGATTTCACTTTTAGACGACGACGATAGTGCCGTCTTTCAAAGTGTTAGCCATAAACTTCGCGAGGTCGTCTCTTCCGACAATCCCGAAGCGGCAGAAGTGATGCGGCTCATTGTTGAAAAGCGCGATAGCGTTCCCGACCCTGCCGCAAAACGCATTACAAAGTTTATTGATGAGATTCAATTTCAGCGACTTGCGCCAAAACTGCGCCACGCCTTGCTCGACAGCGCATCGCTTGAAGATTTCTGTTTCTTGATTGCGCAAATCGGCTATCCCGCGCTCGATGTTCAGAAGTATCGCCAAGAACTCAACCGCATTGAGAGCGTGCTTCGGCTTGAATATGCCAGCTCGCAAACGACCGCCGAAATCGACCGCGTGTTTATGATGAGCAACGTGATTTTTGACCGTGAAGAATTCAGGGGAAATTCCAGCAACTATTATGAGCCTGAAAACAGTTACATCAATCGTGTCATTGAGCGCAGACTTGGCATTCCGATTTCACTTGGCGCAATCGTTTTGATTATGGCGGAGCGTCTTTCGCTTCCGATTTTCGGCGTCAATATGCCCGCTCACTTTATGCTCAAATACGAACGCTATAACTTCGAACTTTTCATTGACCCGTTTAATCAAGGGCGAATCTTGGACAAACAAGATTGCATTCGTTTTTTGATGAATCAAGGCTACGGCTATGTCGAGCAATACCTTGCCAAAGCGACCACCGCTCAAATTGTCGAGCGTATGTTCAACAATCTGCGCAACAGCTACACCGAACTGATGATGGAGCAAAAACGCGCGTTGATTGACCAATACCTCGATGTGATTTACGATGTGCGCGGCGAAAAGCGTCCGACTTCAAGCGAACAAGCCGATGATGATTTAGACGATATGGAAGAAGATGACTTGAATTTTTAAGATTTCTCGCGCTGTTCGCAATGACGCCAACGGTCATTCTGAGCGGAGCGAAGAATCCATGACAATTCCTTACTTGCGTTCGGTTTCACAAAAGCAATTCTTCATTATTCACTATTCGTTATTTATTACTGTGGATTCCTCACTTGCGTTCGGAATGACAAACTAATGAGTAACGGGAAGCAAATAATTCTTCACTATTCATTATTTGTGGATTCCTCACTTGCGTTCGGAATGACAAACTAATGAGTAACGGGAAGCAAACAATTCTTCACTATTCATTATTTGTGGATTCCTCACTGCGCTCGAAATGACAAGGCCTCATCGCATTACTCCTGAACTTCTTTCGGCTTTTCTTTTTCTTTGTCGAGCGTTGCAACGACGAGCCGAATCCCTGCACCAAGTTGCGCCATATCGCCTGCTTTCGGCGACTGCGAAATCACCGTGTTGGGAATGAGTGCGGTCGAATACTTGTATTGAATTTCTCCTGCGGTAAAGCCGGCTTGCAGTAAAATCCGTTCCGCTTCGCCGAGCGTTTTGCCGACGACTTCAGGCACATCAGATTGCTTGACGCCACCATCTTCGGGCAATTTGCCGACAGTGATGGAAACTTTCGTGCCTGCTTTTAAGACTGCACCCACCGGCACAGATTGCGCGACAACTAATCCCTCCTCTTCTCGCTTATAGACCACAGAATACTCGATGTTTTGCAATTCCAGCCCAAGCCGTTCTAAGGTTAGTTTCACATCGCCGAGCGTTCTGCCTTTCAAGTCGGGCATTGGCGCATTGGGCTTTTTTGATGTGTTGATGGAGAGATACACATGCCGCCCTGCCTTGACTTCCGAGTTTGGCGTTGGGTTTTGATACAAGACGCTTCCCATCGGTCGCTTGGTATCGTATCGCTCATAGCCTTTCATCGCGGTTAAATTTTTCTCCGCTAAAATTTTCTCGGCTTCTTCAAATGTCTTGCCAATCACATTTGGCACTTTGACAACTTCTCCGCCTTTGACGACAAGCGGCATAATCACCTTATCAAACAAGATAACAAACGCGGCTGCGGACACGATGGTGATGTAGAGTTTAATGGCAAAGCGTGAAGTCAGCGATTTGATGAAGCGTTCTTTGAACATGACTTACTTTGACCGATTATACTTTCGTCAGTTCTTCGATTTTCCAGCAAGCGGCGATGTGTCCTGTTTCGTATTCAA
>CALGMC010000135.1 GCA_937959145.1 uncultured Chlorobiales bacterium | reverse complement strand
TCAGGTGCGCCTCCGATTCTTGCCGTCGTTGTTGCCAGCACAGCAGGATTTTTTGCAGGCACGCTCACAGGCGTGATTCACACGAAATTGCGCGTCAATGGATTGCTTTCGGGAATTTTGGTAACAACGGCACTTTATTCTATCAATCTCCGCATTATGGGGCGCGCGAATGTTCCGCTCTTGACGGTTCAAAATATCATTACACCGTTTGAAAAAACGCTCTCTGCACTTCCCAAATATGCCATCGCGCTGATGTTCTTCTCGCTCATGATTCTGTTGATTTGGGCAGTTTTGGCGGTGCTTTTCAAAACTAATTTTGGATTAGCGATGCGAGCGACAGGCGATAATGAAACGATGATTGCCGCACAAGGCGTGGATACAGACTTCATGAAAATCGTCGGCATTGGGCTTTCCAACGCGCTGATTGCGCTTTCAGGCTCGCTGGTGGCGCAGTATCAAGGCTTTGCGGATATTGGCATGGGGATTGGGATTATCGTCTTCGGCTTGGCAAGCGTGATTATCGGCGAGTCGCTCATTTTCGGCGCACGGCGTAAGGTCGGGGTTACAGGATTGCTGTTGCTTGTAGTGGCGGGCGCGATTGTCTTTCGTATACTGGTGGCGTTCGCGCTCTACATCGGCTTAGACCCGATTGATTTCAAACTCATCACTGCCGTTTTTGTGCTGTTGGCGGTTGGCTTGCCGCAACTCCGCGCGAGATTAAAATAAGTTTTTGCTTATATTACCTAAACTTAAACAACACTGCACCCGCACATTCAAAAGCCATGCTCAAAAAAACCATTTTAGTGGTTGATGACGAAGAGTTGATTCGCGAGTTGCTTGCCGACGCACTGAACGATGAGTTCGACATTCTTTCAGCGAGCAATGGCGAAGAAGCCCTTTCACTTTACAAGCAACATCAAGATGAAATTGCGTTAGTAATTACGGACCTGATTATGCCGAACATGCGCGGCGACGAATTGGCGGAAAAATTGCGCAAGCTCCGCCCGACGCTTCCTATCATTTTCATTTCAGGCTACGAGCGCGAAATAGAAACTGACGAGCTTCTTGCCAAAGGGCGTGCGGCGTTTCTTCCAAAGCCATTTGATATTACAAACTTGACCTCAACCCTCCGTGAAGTCTTGGTCTAAGGCGTCTTGGTCTAAGGCTTGTTTCAAACGAAACTTATCTGACTGAAACAGAGTTTTTGCTTAGATAAATTTTGATTTTTGTTCAGACCTTATTATGAGGATTTTGTCTTTCGGTGTTTTTTCACTTATTGCAGTATTCAAAAAGCTCGTTTTCGTCAAGTAAGTTCATGTTTCCTAAAACAGTCTAAGACCTTTGGCAGAACTATGCAACAACAGCGACACGACAGCCAATCCATGAAATTTGAGCGACAAATAGACGATGCGTTTGACTTTCTTCGCGAAAAGACAGGTATTTTTGTTCCGCCCGAAGACATTCACAGTTTCATCAGACACGAAGACCTTCCAAAAGAGAAAGTTCTTTTCCACATGGAGCGCATTGGGCAATCTTTCCATCTTGCGTTGCGCCAAATGCTTCTTTCCGAATCGCATCTTCATCACGAGAAAACAAAGCATTTTTTCTTTTTTATAGAGGATGAACTCTGTTTTGCGGAGACTTTCGACGACCGACGAAAAGGAATTACACTCAGAAATTTTGCAACGAGAAAGACAGAATTTCTCAGCGTTCAAGACCTCTTCAAAAAAGAAAAAGAACTGAGCGTGCTCGTTTTTGATGGCGAGTTAGATTCGTTCTTAGCGACGGAAGAGCATCAAACGCCACTTCGCGACAAAGAAAAACCGAACGAAAATCGTCACCATGCGCATGGGCATCATGGCGGAGGACGCGGGCATGAAATTGATGTGAAATATCTTTTCAGCAAGCTCTTCAAACTCTTCAAAGAGGAAAAAAAAGATTTCACGGTGGTATTTGCTTATGCGGTGATTGTCGGGCTAATGTCGCTGGTGGTGCCGCTGTCGGCGTCAGCGATTGTCAATTCAGTGATGCTTGGGCTTTCGTCGCAACTGGCGATGCTGTGCGTTTTGGTGGCGATTGGCTTGTTGATTGTCGGTGCTTTTGATGTGATGAAGCGATATGTTTCGGATATTTTGCAACGCCGCATTTTTGTGCGCACATCGTTTGATATTGCCTATCGCCTGCCGCGCATGACGCAGTCTGCCTTCAATCAAGAATATGCACCCGAAGTCGTCAATCGCTTCTTCGATGTGCTGACGATTCAAAAAACCATAGGCAAATTTTTGCTCGATGGAACAGGCTCAGGGTTGGTCGTTATTATTGGTTTAATTTTGCTTGCCGTCTATCATCCGTTTTTTATTCTCTTCGATCTTGCCTTGCTTGCCTTTGTGCCGATTGTGATTTTCGTTTTGGGGCAAAACGGGTTGGAAACAAGCATTAAAGAATCCAAGAAGAAATACGCGCTGGTCTCGTGGTTCGAAGAAATTGCGCGATGCCAAGTGAGTTTCAAACTGTATTCCAAGCCAGAATTTGTGTATCAACGGGTCGACACGATTGCGGTCAATTATGTTGAGGCGCGGCATAAGCACTTTTTGGTGCTCGCGCGTCAGATGATTGGCTCGGCAATTTTTCGGGCGGCAGCGACGGTTGGCGTGCTGGGGCTTGGCGGTGCCTTGGTGCTCAATGAACAACTCACGATTGGAGAACTCGTTGCCGCAGAACTCGTAGTGATTGCCATGCTCAGCGCGATTGAAAAACTCATTGAGCAATTCGAGCATCACTATGACCTTTTCACAGCGATTGACAAAGTTTCGCATCTCGTCGATAGACCGCTCGAACCCAGCGGCGGCGAGCCGCCTCCAAAGTTTGAAGGTGCTTTGCCGATTTCGTTCAAAAATGTAGAATTTGGATACGACGAGCATCATAAAGTTTTGAAAGGCATTTCACTTGAAATTGCCAAAGGCTCTCGCGTCAGCCTTGTCGGCACAAGCGGTTCAGGCAAAACCACGCTTGCAAGTTTACTTTTAGGGCTTTACGAGCCTTCGCGCGGAAAAATCATGCTTGGTGATTACGACATCAGCCGCATCAGCCTTGATGGGCTTCGGCAAACCGTCGGCATTGTGTTGGAAGCAAACGAACTCTTCGACGGCACAATCGAAGAGAACATCACGATGGGGCGCGACTTTTCATATGAGCGTCTCGTTTGGGCACTCAAAACCGCTCAACTCTACGACGAAGTTTATGCGCTTCCGCATGGTCTCAAAACGCGTCTGGTGCCGATGGGGCAAAATGTCTCTATCGGTTTGCGGCGTCGGATTATGTTCGCTCGCGCCATCATTGGCAAGCCCAAACTCTTGATTTTAGATGAATGTTTCGGCGGCATTGAAGAAAGCGTCAAACTTGACCTTATTCAAGCCCTCTACAATGAAAAGAGTTGGACGATTGTTGATATTGCCCACGACGCCGAGCTGATTCGTCGCTCTGAAATGATTTATGTTTTGAAAGACGGAAAAATTTTAGAACAAGGCACACCCTTCGAACTTGCGCTCAAAGAAGCCACGCTTTTTGAGCAGCTCTTCCCTGAGCTAGTGCGCCAAACGCGTGAAGAAAAAGCCGTGATAGAAATGGCAGTTAAATCCGTTCAACTCAATATCACGAAATAACAATACACCGCGCCATGACGAACAAAGAAAGCAAAGCGATTGCACACGCGAACGGGCAAAACGCAACCCCCGATGCCTCAGTGGTCAAAAACGGACACAGCGAGGTCGTGCCGCAATATGCTGGTGGATTGCCTATCCCGCACTATTATACAACGGCACTTCGTCTCGTGAGAACGCCGAACAATGCCATTCCGCTTGCGCGCGGCGTCATTTTAACCCTCGTCGGGTTTGTTATCATTTTGATTGTCGCACCTTGGATTCAAAATGTGGCAGGCTCGGGGATTGTAACCTCGTTTTCGCCTGACCAACGACCACAAACCATCGACGCGCTCATTGATGGGCGCATTCAAAAATGGTATGTCAAAGAAGGTGACTATGTCAAAGAAGGCGATACGATTGTTGTTCTGCGCGATATTGATACGAAATTTTTAGACCCCGACTTCCAAAAGTATCAAGCCGTGATTCGCGACAACGAAGTGCAAGAGGCTAATTTGGAAGTAGTGATTTCCAAACAAAAAGTCATTCAAGCCAAACAAAAACTCTACGCCGCAGAAGCCGCTGTTATCAATGCGAATATCGATGCCGCCACGGCACGTATTCGTTATGAGCGCGCCGAATCGCTCTTTGCGCAAGGGCTTGCCTCGAAGCGCGAAGTAGAAACAAACTTGCTCGCGCTTCAAAAAGCCATTAACGACTCCGTCAAAGCCTTGACAGGCTTGGAAGTCGAGCGTCAAGCCCTTGCCAACGCCGAAACGGAATACCAAGCCAAACAACGTGTTGCGCAAGCCAAAATCGCCAAAGCCGATTTAGAACTCGGAAATGTAACAAGCCGCCGCGATTTCGGCGTGATGCTCTCACCGATTGACGGCTACATTACGCGCATTATGCAAGTCGGCGACGGACAAGCCGTCAAGAAAAATGATAAACTCGCTATCATCGTGCCTGAAACTGATGATATTGCGGCAGAAATTTTCATCGGTAGCCTCGATGCGGCTATCATTGACACGGGGCGAAAAGCCCGCTTGCAATTTGCAGGCTTTCCCGCCATTCAAGCCCCCGGCGGCGGCTTTCCTGACTTTGCGATTGGCACATTTGGCGGCATTGTCAAAGTCGTCGATGCGGTCGATGATGGCTCTGGCAAGTATCGCGCCCTCATCGTGCCCGACCCGAACGATAAACCTTGGCCTTCGCGTCAATACTTGCGTCAAGGCACAGAGGTTACTGGTTGGATTCTCCTCAACGAAGTGCCACTCGGATATGAGTTCTGGCGACAACTCAACGGCTTCCCGCCGATTATTCCTGTAAAAGCAGGAAAAGGAAGCGACGGTAAAGCTAAGCCGCCGCTTTCAAAAATGAAGTGAGAAGTGGATAAGTATCTCTTTTACGACGCTTAACTTTTCATTTTGAACTTCATCGCGAAAAAACTGTGTCAAAACTTTTCATCGGCTCTTTATCAGTTCTTCTTCTTTGGGCGTTGCCACTCTCGGCGCAATCGCAACGCTTTTATGTGATGTCGAGCGATACCATCACGATTGAGCAGTTCCTTGATGTCGTGCTTCAAGCCAATCCGACTTCCATTTCGGCAGAATTGGAAAACGACATCGCCTCCGCAACGCTACGCAATGCACAGGGTGGCTTCGACCCAATGTTCAATTTGCAATACGAATACAAAACCAAAGAAGGCACACCTACCGCCAACGTGCTCAACGCAGGATTAGAATTGCCGCTTTCAACGCTCTTCGGTCCGAAATTTATTGCCAAATACAAACGCGGCGAAGGCACGCGCATTAGCAATGTCGATAGAACCGTCGGCGAAGGCGAAGCCAGCGTTGGCGTCAAAGTGCCACTTCTGCAAGGCATTTTTACCGATAAACGACGTGCCTCGCTCGCCAAAGCGAATTTCACCTTCGACCTTGCCAAAGCCAATCAACGCGAACAGCAAAACGAACTTCTGCGCGAAGCCTCGCTCGCCTATTGGAGTTGGGCAGAAGCCTACGGACAAATGGACGTGGCTAAATCCGTCCTCGACCTTGCCATCGTGCGATACAAAGGCATTGCCGAGCGTGCCCTTCGCGGTGAAGCGGCTCCGATTGACTCCGTTGAAGCCTTGCTCGAGGTTGAAAAACGGCGCGGCGATTTTCTCAAAGCCGAACGCAAAGCCGAATCTGCAACTATCAAACTCTCGGTCTTTTTGTGGAATCAAGACGGCACGCCTCGCCCCTTGACCGCCATGCCCACGAAACTGCCGCCTCTGCCAAGCATTTCCGCGTTTCAAATTCAAAACGATAAGCGCATCGCGCTCGTCCAACGACCCGAAATCGGACAAATTGAATTCGAACAACGCTCCGCCAGCATTGACCTTGCGTTCAACTCCGAGTTTCAACGCCCGTTCATTGAACTAAGCGCGGAAGCGATGCAGTATAAATTTTCAACCTTCGGCGTCAACGATTATCGACTTGGGCTGACCGTCTCTCAACCGCTCTTTTTCCGCGAAGCCAACTCGAGCGTGCAACTTGCCGAAATCAAAGTCCGACGCACTGACCTCAAACGCTTGGAAATTGAACGGAAGGTTTTGGCAAGTGTCGACGATGCCATTTCCGCCATCGAGCGCGCCAAAGAGCGCGTCGAAGTTGCCGAACGCGAAGTGCAATATGCGCTTTTGGTGCAAGAGGGCGAGCGACGCAAGTTCCAACTTGGCGAAAGCACAATTCTTATCTTGAACCTGCGCGAGCGTGCCACCGCCGAAGCCCAAACAAAACTCATCGAAGCCCGCGCCGACTACCTGCGCGCCATCAGCGACTACCTCTGGGCAACAGGACGCATTCAAGAAAAATGGGTGAGATAGTTCAGTATTCAGGAGATTGAAGTTTTAGATTTTTGGCTGTCAGTCATAAATAACCGTCCACGAAAATGTTTTCAGAAAAGCAAATTAGAGACGCTTTTTACGACTCAGCACGTTCATATGGGTTTGTTCATGCGCAAAAGGAATTGAACATTAGAAATCTCAGAGTAGACATTTTTGCTGTTGACAAAAAGCACAATCCGTTTATCATAGAGTTCAAAAAATCAAAAAACAGACATATTATCGGTCAAGCCGCACAGTATTTAGCACTTGCGCCAAGTCTTAAAGAAAAAATTTCTCAAAAAATCAACTTTTACGATATTAACTGGCAGAATCTTCAAGTCCTACTTTTCGCTCCCGAATTCGATTTAAGAGACTACGAGGCATCAAATTATGAGCCTTTGAAAGGCAAAGTTCATTTCTTTACTTACAACGTTGTCACGGATTACAGAGAAGAAAAAATTTTTGGGCTCAAACTTGACTACCATGGAGAAAAGAGTAGATGTCCAATACGCTTACCGATAGAAAAATTGCAAAAAATTGACTTGATGACTGCTCACCAACAATATATAAGCATAGAGAACAAACAGAGCAAGAAACAATACTACACAACGCACATATTGCCTGTATTGGAAGAGGTTCAAGATAAACTGCGTCAGATGTTTGAAGATAAACCGCTGTATCCTCACATTAGCTACTTCAGTCAGAACGACCATTATATGCTTCGGTTAGGAACCGATAAGCGACACTCACATAGAGCATCTGTAGTGGTCAGTTTTCTTTATGATTTTCTTGGTGACGGTTGCACCTATTTTGGTTTTGACTTGACACATTCCTTGAGCGAGGCACAAATACTCTCAAAGGAATTTCGCAAGAATCCAAAATTTTATGCAAAGAAAATCTCAAAACTTGGAGGTTACGAAATACTCATTCCAAATACAGGTATACGGTGTGCTCTTCCTATCGGCGTAATGACCGAAAAGGGTGTTGAGATGTTGTTGTCTGCCTATAACCCAAAAGCAATGAAAGACTGCTATTTCAGAATCACAAGGTCCCACGAGGGGATTTTAACTCAAAAAGAGATTATTGAAAATTTGAGTACGGAGGTCAAGGTCTTCGAGTTTTTGCTGAAAAACTTTTTAGGATAGTGTGGTTTCGGACTTTTTCAGAAACGTGCGCCAATCGCTGTGCTTTTCGTAACTTCGCTCCGCTGAAAAGCAAGAAGTTCACTTAACCCTAAATTGCACGTGCCAACCGACGATTTTTTTTACTACAAAAAAGACCAACTTTACTGCGAAGGTATCAAGGTGAAAGACCTTGCCGAAGAATTTGGAACGCCGCTTTATGTAACCAGCAAAAACGCCATCATCGCGCAGTATCGCCGATTTGAAAAAGCCTTTAAGCCGCTCAATCATCTCACCTGTTATTCGGTCAAAGCCAATTACAACCTCTCGGTGCTTCGCACGCTGGTTCAAGAGGGAAGTGGATTCGATGTAAACTCAGGCGGCGAACTGTTTCGTGCGTTGAAGGCGGGCGCGAAGCCAAAGAAAATTATCTTCGCGGGCGTCGGCAAAACGAAAGCCGAAATTGAATTTGCGATTAAATCCAAAGTCCTGTTTCAGAAAGTTGAATCGCTTTCGGAACTGCGCGTCATTGATGAGGTCGCCAAGAATCTCAAAACCACTGCGCCGATTGCGCTTCGCATCAATCCGAATGTTGCCGCCGAAACGCACCCCTACATCACCACAGGCAACGACGAAAAAAAGTTCGGCATTGATGAAATGCTCGCCGAAGATGCGTTTTCGGAACTCGCCAAGCATAAGCACCTGAAATTCGTCGGGCTTGAAATGCACATCGGCTCGCAGATTTTCGATACGCAATCATACCTTGAAGCACTTTTCAAACTTTTGGGCGTGAAAGCCATTGCCGAATCGAAAGGTTTCACTGTGAAGTATCTCGATATTGGAGGCGGGTTTCCAATCACCTATCGCACAACGCAACCCGCACCCGATATTGAAGTTTTTTCAGAGAAACTCATTCCGCTGTTGAAGAATCAATCGGCGCAAATTCTCTTTGAGCCCGGTCGGTTCATCGTCGGAAATGCGTCGGTGATTTTGACCGAAGTGCTTTATCGCAAGCAGAATCATCGTGGAAAAAATTTCGTGATTGTCGACGCCGCCATGACGGAACTCATGCGTCCGATGCTCTACGAAGCCTACCACGATATTTTGCCGATTGAGCGAAAGGAGCGCGAGATTATCATTACGGATATTGTTGGCGGTGTGTGTGAAACAGGCGATTTCTTCGCGCTCGACCGAGAAATTCCTGAAGTCAAGGAAGGGGAGCATGTGGCGATTTTTTCAGCAGGGGCTTACGGTGCGGTGATGTCGAGCAACTACAACGCACGCCTCAAACCTGCCGAAGTCATGGTCGATGGAAAGAAAGTCAAACTGATTCGCAAACGCGAGACCTACAAGCAACTGATTCAGAACGAAG
>CALGMC010000134.1 GCA_937959145.1 uncultured Chlorobiales bacterium | reverse complement strand
TCGGCACCGAATTCTGCCGCCAGAAGTGCGTCGTCTAAATTGGTGATGCCGCAAATTTTAACCTTGACCATTCTCGTTGGATTGTGGATAGAGATTGAAATTTACCGAAACACGTCGGAAAATGTCGCGATGCCAAGATGACGATAAATCAAAAATCCTTCGCCGTATTTTGCGCCAATCATTTCGCCGAATACTCTTGCCTTTGCATCTAATCCTTCCAAAAATTCTTTGCGGCTAATGAAGGTCTCTGGCTCTGTTGAATCGGGGTTAAAGAACTGCGACTTGTAAGCCAAAATCGCCTTTCGCGATGCTTCATATGTTTGGCTGACGTCGAGAATCACATCAGGTTCGGCAAAGCGGTCTTGAATGTAGTAAAGCAAATGCTTTGGGCGATGTGGCGTTTGCGGTTGATTGTTCCAATGTGTTTCAATCTTTTGTAAGCCTGCATAAAAACAGGCTTCTGTAATCAGGCGCGAAGCGCGTATGTGGTCGGGGTGTCGCTCTTCGGGCTGCGTGGCGAAAACAACCGTCGGTTGAAAGTATCGAATGACGGAAATGATTTTGTTGCGGTTCTCGAGGGTGTTTTCAAATGCGGTGTCGCCTAAGTTCAAGTTGATTCGTTCCGTAATGCCGAGCCATGATGCCGCTTCTTGGGCTTCGCGCTGGCGAATTTCTCTTGTGCCACGTGTGCCTTTTTCGCCTTCGGTAAGGTCGCAAATGGCGACTGATTTTTTTTCGTCATGGAGTTTGAGCATGGTTGCGGCGCACGCCAGTTCTACATCGTCGGGGTGCGCGCCAAATGCTAAGGCATAAACAGGATTTGAACTTTTCGGTGATTGATAGACGCTCATTGATGTGCAGTTTTACTGCGTCAAATTTACGTCTTTCCGATTTCATTTTTTGAGCAGTTCGTCCAATAACTCACGCGCTTTTAGTCGTCCGTCTTTGCCGATAAAATTTTGTCGCATGGCTTTGTAGCGTTGCAAGGTTGCGGTTGCTGTGCGATAGAGCGCGGAGTCGACTTCGGTTGGCGTGTAGCCTTTTGGAATGGCGTAAGTAAAGTGTCCTGTTTCAGATGAGAAGACGGGAATTTGAAAGAAGTCGCGCTTAACGAACTGCTTGGTCGAGTCTTCGCTTCGCGCCGCTTCGACGAAAAAGGTAATCGCGTGTTCAGGATAGCCAAAGAGATAGCCATAGCCGCGATAACGGTCTAAGCGTTCTTCAAACTCAACGGTCGTAAGCACGACGGCAGGATTGGCGTTTGGCACAAATCCCCATTGCGCCCAAAAGGTTTGGTCGCGTGCAATCACTTTTTGTAGCAACGCAGTATTGACGGCAACAACTTCAAAATATCGCCTCCCTTTTTCTGCACGCTTGAACGGAATGAGCAAAAACTGCACATCGCCAATTTGCAATCGATTCAGAACGGTTTGCAGTTGTTGAAGTCGTTGCAGGTCGGCTGGGCTTGGCGCGCTTGCCTCTCGCACGCCGCTGGCAACTGAATCAGGTCGCGCAATTAGCAACGAGAAATTCATCACCGTGCTAATCGGCTTGATTGGCTCAACGATGGTGTAAAGGGCTTCGTTATCGAGCGCAAGCGTCAGCACCGAATCCGCCAATCGCTTTTCTTCACTTGACAACTTGACTTCACTTGTTGGACTGCTTGATTCAAGGCTTTTGCAAGCACCTACAAGCAACAGCACGACAATGACGGCGTAGCGTTTCATATTGATTTGAGATAAGTAAGTGAATTTTTGAAATGCACTGCGTTGATGCCCGCTACAAGCGCGAGCAACACAACTTGATGCCACTCTATTGGCGAGAGAAAAAGATGCACGCCCGCATGAAGCGTGTTCGAGATGAGAAAAAATCCGCTTGCAATTAGGTTCAGCCATTTCAGCCAACTTGCTTCCGACAGCAAGACGGCAAGCGCAAGCGCAAGATATGCCGTAAAGACCAGCGTCAGTTGCCACAATAGTCCTTGCAAGTTTTCGGATTGTTTAAGCGGTTCGCCGCCGTAAAGCATTGGCACGAAGCCCAAAACACTATGCGCTAAAACGCCCAAGAGCACCAGAAGCCAAAGCAGAGCAAGCGTTTGTTTCATCAGTAAAGCAGTTGAAGTTCGAGTGAAATGGCGCGGCGCAATCCGACCTTTGTGCCGTCGTCGTATCGCGCAGGCGAATCGGCGTAATTCAGGCTTAAAAATGTCCGAAGCGCGGAGGCGCGAATCCAAATTGCAGTCGTTTCAACCCCGAGCAGGAACGAGATAAACCGCCGTTCTGCGCTCATGACGAGAAAATCGGGTCGCACTAAAATCGGCGTGAGCACGGTTGGTCGGTCGGCACGATACTTCGCGTTGCTTGACGATGTGTAAGCAAGCGTTGCGCCTGAAAAGAGTATCGCATTGAAAATCGGAATAGCGGAAAGTGCGCCGACTTGAAGCGTTTGCAGTTGCACACGCCAATCGGTTTCTGCCATAATGTCGCGACGGAAGATGTTTCGCGTTTGAAGTTTGGCGAATAGTCGCAGTAGCGATGTGGCGCGCGGTTCGTTGAGCCAAAGTTCTACTTCAAAGTTTGTTCTCTTTTCTTGGTCAGTCACATTAACGGCGAGAAAATCAGGTTCGGTTTGGCTACTTGTGATGGAGGCATCGAAATCATCTGCGCCGCGTTCATCTCGTTTTGAATATGCGCCGCGCACTTCTATGCTCACATTTTTTGACAAGCGTTGAACGGCAATGCGATAAGATTCAACATTGTGAATCACGCGCCCCGAAAATGATGCGACCGAAACGCCATCGATAACATTTGTCGTGCCCGTTAGCCAAGTTGCCGATGCGCTCCATGCCCACACATCAAGTTTTCCTTCGTAGCCGATATCTATGCCTTTGAACGCGCCCGTTGCGTTTCGCTCTGCACTATTCACAGTGGTTCGGTTGAATGTTCCAAATCCTTGCAGGAAGTAAAGTCGCCAATCGCTTTGCGTGGTGAAGAATGCAAATTCGTTTTCTTCTTTTCGCCAGTTCCAGAGCGGCGAAATCGAGAAGCGTTGGGCGTCGAAGAGCCGTAGAGCGAGAGCCGTTTTAAGATTGATACGTCGTGTTCGATAGAGCGGACGTGCGCCGTTGCGCCTTGCGCCTTGTCCGACATCGTAATCCAATTTTGCTCCCAGCGACAGTCGCTCAAACCATTCAGGCGAGCCAAGCGACGCCGAGAGCACAAATTCATCGCGAAACCAATCGCCGCCAACCGAATCCGCATAAAGAAACGGATTACCGTTGTAGGCATTTTCCGCCGCGAGCCATTCTACGGCTTTGTCGTTGACACGGCGATAGACAAAACTTCCTGCCGCCAACCAAGCACCGACGCGACTTGCGCCTTCCGCATTGAACCGATAAATCCCTTGCTCCGTCGGCTCTTGCGGACGCTTCAATGCGCCAAATCGGTTTAATCCTCCAAACGATGTTATCGCATAATTCACTAAACCTGACGACTGAAGCAACGCAGGATTTTCTCCCTCTCGCCACAGCGAAGGCGACAGCGACACAAGCGGCGAAAACTTTTCCGAATCCAACACTTCTTGTGCACCTGCTAATTTGCTGATGATTAAAACTCCAACAAGAAGCGTTACGTATTTGAGTTTAGCCGACATTTGCCTCGCCTTCGCTCAAACGACTGTTACCATCACTTACTTGACCAGCATCATTTTTTTCATCTCAATAAAACCGTCGCCCATTGCGCGATTGAGCGGCGTGGCTTGCAACCGATAGAAATACATTCCACTCGTCAGCGACGGTGCGTTGAAATTGGCTTGATAGCGTCCTGCATTCTGCGTTTGTGAAACCAGCGTTGAGACTTTTCTGCCGAGCATATCAAAGACTTCCAACTTCACATTGCTGGCGGTTGGCAGTTGATATGTGATGGTTGTTGTTGGATTGAACGGGTTGGGATAGTTCTGCTCGAGCGCAAACCCTTCGGGCTTCGTTGCATTTTGGCTGATTTCTCGAACTGAAAGCAATGGCGCACCGATGATGAAGTCCTCTCCGCTGTCGTCTGTGTCTTGCAAAACTTCGCGACCGTTGACAATGCTGGCAACTTTTCGGCGTGCTGATTCGCGCGTGTAGGTGCCGCTTGCAAATGTGAAGCCCGCATCGAGCGAGAGCGGGATTCGCTTAAACGAACCGCTGTTAGCATCGCGCAAGGCTTCAAAGGCATCAATGACTGCCGACACGGGAACTTTCTTTCGCGGCTCGGTGGAGCCTGTTGGCGTTGCTGATTCAAGTGCGGTTGGGTCAGGCACTTTGAAAATAATCATTCCTGGACCGAACACGGTTACAAGCCAATCGAACCCCGAAACCACATGAATCTGCACCATATTCGGCACATCGGGATTATCTATGTCGTTGGCATTGCCGCCTGTTTTGTAGGTCTCCCAATCTGCATTGGCAAGGTTGATGCTGTTTGCGTTGAACTCCAAATGGTTGACGCCATCTTGCGCAATAATGATGCTTCTTCCGGGCGGAAGAGGGTGCTCTCTGCCTGTTCCGGGAATCATCCAAATGTTATTCACATACACGTTGTTTTGGTCGTTCTGAAATTGCGACGGCTGTGTGGTCGGATTGATTTGACCTGACGCGCCGAAAGCATCAGCAATACACAGACTATCAACATAGACCGTGTCAGGCGAGTTGTTGTAAATCTCGTGAAACTGGTCAGAAAAGTAGTTCGTGTTTGCAGGCGTGCGCGAGCCTGTGTAGTAGCATTGCTTGATAACGAGTTTGCCTTGAAGCGATTGCGCGTGCAAGCCATTTGCAAGTGCAAAAAAGACAAGCAAGAGTAAAATTGTTTTGTTCATGTCTGTAAAAGTTTAGCGTTGATTGTTAAAGAAAGTTTGAAAGAACAAGTCAAAGCAGTTGCAGTCGAATTTTGGCTTCTTCGGCGCGGCGCATGAGCGTATCGAGCAAGACGCCGTTACGATTCGAGGCGCGTGTGCGAATGTCGTAGCGTCCCGGTCGCACATCGTAGAAAATGGCTAAGCCTAAGGAGTCTGTAAAGGACGTATCAATTTTGCCCGTCTCTAAACTGCGCAAGCGCACAATCGCATTGGCGATGTTCAAATTCGGAAACGCTTGCGGACGCACTAATTGCACCTCGACGTTGAACGTGGAAATTTCCGTCGGGAACTCCGTCTTGCACGATGAAACGAGCAACAGCAAAACGAGCAGAATTTTTTTCATGCTTGTTTCAACTCCTTTCATAGCGTCAGCACCATTTCCGCTCCGAAAAACAAGACTTGATTTCGCCGCTGAAAAATGGGTCTTGTCGGATTAGCGTTTCGGTTGATGGCGTAAAGCGGTCTATCGGCAAGCGCGTTGTTGGCATAAAACGACACTTGCAAGAGTTCAGAAAGTTCTTTTGTAATGCGAATGTTGAACAGCCAAAGTGCAGGTGGATTTTCTTCGCGAAAGACGGCATCGTTCAAGCCGCGTCTTAAATCGGCAAATTCATCGGACTGTGCTTGCTCTTCAGTCAGGAGCGTGCGGTTGCCGTCGATGTCTAAAAACCCGATGGGGAAATTGCTAATGCCAATCGGTCTATCGCGGTCAATCCACACGGTTTGCGCAAGGAATGAAACGACAAGACCTACATTTGGCGCACGGTGAATGAATCGCAAACTGCTTACCAAGCGTCGCCGCTCACTGCCGTTGCCCGCATTGAAAATGCCCACCCTGCCGCGTGCACTTGCGCTCAGCAAAGCGTCGGTATTGACGAAAATTTCATCGCTTGTCGAGCGCGAATAAATCCACGCTAAATTCAGATTCAGTGCTGTTCGAATCGGCTTCCACTCGGCAAAGTCGGCGGTCAGTTCCAACCCTTGATTTTCAATTCGCCTCGAGTTAATCGGCGCATCGTATTGACCTAAAAATTTTCCTGTGGAGTCAAAGGTGTAGGAAGGCGGCGCACCGGGATTGGGTTGCGTTACACGAAAGACGGGAAAAGTCAGCGGCACGACTTGTCGCCCCAGCGCAAATCCGCCTGTGGTTACTTCATCAAATACTGCCGCCGTCAGCGTGAGAAACGACGAACTCCAATCTAACCCAAATTCAATTTTGCGATTTTCAGCGGCGCGTAAGAACGATGTGTTCGGCTCAATGCGCCGCGTGGTAACAATCAAGAGCCGTTCGGCAGGGTTATTGGCGAAGAAGTTCAATCCAACCAAATCAAAAAATCGTGGATTCGGGTAGAGATACGCCAACGGCGGGGCTTTTGCCGTAACGCCATATCCTGCGCGTAGCCAAAGTTTTTCAACAGGTTCGAGCGCAACATTGATGCGCGGCGCAAGCACTGTTCCAAATTTGCCTGTGAAAGGACTTGTTGGAGAAATGTTATCGAACCGCACACCCACTTGCGCCAACAGATTGCGATTGAACACTCGTCCTGAAAGGCGTTCTTCGAGGTAAAATGAAAGTTGATTGAGCGCGGGAATATCGTCGAAGGTGCGTGGTCTATCGCCGACATTGTAGTTTTGGCGTGGCGGCGTGGTGAGGTCGAACTGCCGACCGCTTCCGCTGTTTGCATCGGTTCGCCACTCTGAACCGAAAAGCGTTTTGAATGTCCATTGCGAAACATCTTTTGACAGCGTTGTTTCTAATCGCGCATACACATTGAGCGGATTGCCTTCGACGGTTGTGCGGTTGAGATATTCAGCGGCACCGTAAATGCCTTGCATCGTGGTGTCGGTTGTGGCAATTCCAAGTGCAACGGGTCCGTTTCGGCTCAATTTTTCTTGAAAGGCGGCGCGCTGTTGGGTATAGGTTACGCTTGAAACAAATTCAACTTTTGACGCTCCCATTTCGCCGAACTTCCAAACAAGGTTGCTGTTGTAGCGAAAGCCGCGTTCACGCGAAAACTGCTCGCGCTCGAATTGCGCATCTTCGGGATAGCGTTGCCGCTCATCAACCGTTGAAAAAAACGACAATCGCAAGTTGGAATTAACGGATTCTGACCACCGCTCCGACCACGTCAGTTGTCCTGTCAAGCGATTGAATTGTTCTTCAATGCGGCGCGGGTCGTCGAGCGATTCAAGGTAATTGAGGTCAAAGGCTAATGCCGTTTTTTGATTCCGAAACTCAAACCCTTGTCCAATCGCTGTTTCAACGATGTTGGGGTTCAATCGTGCGCGAGTCTGAAATGGAAATGCACTGGCGCGGGTTTGCACGAGAATTGCACCTGTGGTTAAATCGCCGTGCCGCGCAGAGGGAATACCGCGAATAATTTCAACGGATTCAATGTTGTTCGTTGCGATTTGTCTCAAGTCTAATCCACGTCCAACAACAGAACTAAACGGCGGTTGTGCCGTTGGTGCGCTGTTGAGAATCGTTACATCGCTTTGCAAATTCGCATTGTTGGAAACGGGCGCGTCATCGAGCACGATTGCTGTTCCAAAGGCGTTCATAAACGCACCTTCGGCATTGGTTGGCACTTGACGAAGCAAGACTTGTCGTGGCGATTGCAGGTTCGGATTTTCAGCAAGTTGTCCGGGCGCAAGTTGCAGAATGTCGGCAAGCGTGAAGGGTTGCACGTGTTCAATTGCGCTGCGCTCAATGCGCGAAGTTGTGCCGAGTTCCGAGCCGCGCGTTTCTTCTTTTGCCGTTACCACAATTTCCGCCACGCGCAATCCCTTTTGCGTTAAACCGATTTCCACTCGCGTCGTTTGATTCGCCCTGACCACGATTTCTCTTTTTTCGGTTTGAAATCCGATGCGCGAGACGATGACTTCAAACTTCCCTTCGGGAACTCGTTCAAACTCAAATGTCCCGTCTTTATCAGTGAATGTGCTAAGGCGCGTCGCTCCAATCAAAAATGCAGTTGCATCTTCAATTGGTGCATTCGTCTCTTTTGAAACAATGCGCCCTTTTACAACTCCTGTCTGCGCCACTCCTGTCTGCGCCAATCCTGTCTGCGCAACAAGCGAAGCCATGCAGAGCAACGCACAAATGGTTAGAGTAATCTTAAACATCAATTCGAAGTAAAACTCGAAATTCGTTGGTTGCTTCAATCGGTGGCGAGCGGTGAAAAATTGCCTTGCCGACATTTTCGCCATGCTCGCCTTTAAGAATCGCAACGTCAAAGGCGTTCAGCCGCCTGACCTTGCGCCAATCGCGCACGATTTCATCGTTTGTTTCGCCTTCGCGATTGACATTGTCGTTTTCCAAATACTCCGTGCCTTTGCCGATGTAAGTGCATAGAAGTCGGAGCGGATAAAAATCGCGATGAAATTTTCGGCACTGGTCGGTGCGAATGGTCTCTAAATGCAAGTGCAACTTATTTGCGTTTGTTAAGTGCGCAAAAAAATTTGCCGTCTGTGCAACATCATCAATCAATGCCGTTTTGCCTGCTTCATCTTCAAACCTGCGCATCTTGTCGTGCAAATAGGCTTCAACTTCACTTGCGCGAAGCGTTTGGCACAAATGAAGTTCTTCGTGCTCAAGCTTTTGCAAAAAGCGCACGATGTCAGGCTTTGGCTTGCGTTTCCAAACCGCAAGGTTGCAGTCAGAGTTGTGAATTTCTTTGAGCACCTCGCGCTGCTTTCCCAATGCGATGTGTAATGATTCAGTTGCAATCATTTTTCCTCAACGATGGAATAAGTTTTGAATCGCACAGTTGACCACGCAAACAGTGCAACGGTCGGAATGAGCAAGAGTAGGAGCAGTTGAAGCACACGTTTTGCAACGTCGCTTTCACTTTCTTCTTGATATGAAAATGCA
>CALGMC010000133.1 GCA_937959145.1 uncultured Chlorobiales bacterium | reverse complement strand
GGCTACAAAATCTACAAAAGCACCGACCCAAACTTCCTTGACCCGTTGGTCATTTCAGGCGGACAAGGGGAGCAGAGTTTGCGCCGCAAACCCGTTGCACAGTTCGATAAAATCGATAGCGTTTTTGGCTACTTCCCGATGAACAGCCGAAGCCTTCTGCAACAATCGCGCGGCGTGAGTTTTTACTTGGGCGATGAAACCGGATTGCAACATGTTTGGACCGATAACGACGTTCAAAACGGACGCACTTACTACTATGCTGTTGTCGCCTATTCCAAAGGCTACATTGACCCCGTCAATCCCGAAGGCAGTATCTTCCCAAGCGAAAACAGCTTCGGCGCATCACCCGATAGCCGCGGACGCTTGATTCTCTCGCAAAATGCCGCCGTTGCCGTTCCACGTGCCACGCAAGCAGGGCTTGTCAAAGCCGAAGGAAGTGGCGAATTGCAACCCTACCCGAACAACCGTTCCGACGGAAAACTCTTCTTCAATGTCGTCAACCCTCGCCGCCTAACCAGCGAGCGCAAGTTGAAAGTCGAATTTGTCAGCACGGCAAACGATGGAATCGATAACAATGGAGACAACGTGGTTGATGACTTGCGTGAGCAATTAGAAGAAGTAACCTCGTTCTTCCGCGTCATTGATACCACCAACGCCATTCCTGATACGATTATCAAACAAAGCGGACTGGTGCAAGGCTCGTTCCTGCGCTTCTTAGGCGACGAAGGCGTCTATCGTTTAACGCCCAATGGCGACCGCGTCTATGAAGCCACCGAAGAAACGCGCCTCATTGATGAAACAGGTATCTTCTTGACTATTCGTAACAACGGCGTTAGAACCAGACCTGATACGATTGCCTCACGGTGGAATGTCAATCTCGGAAGCGATAGCCTGCCGAACTTCTTCATTCGTCCTGTCAATGACAGCGCGGGCGTCATCCCAATCGTAGGGGTAGAAGTTCGTGCAAAGGGGTTAAGCCGTATTCCTGATGATTATGCCATCGTCATTAAGCGTAACAACGACGCACGAAGCGATACCGCACGGCTGAACTTCGTCATTGGCGGAGAACAAGAAATTCCCGGTGTTCCGACGAACTTTGAGATTATCAACCTGACGCGCAACCGTAAAATGCGCTACTTCATCGACCCCACTTCCGATACCATTCCCATTACAGGCGGCGGAAGCACCTCTACGCCGTATATCGGACAAACGCCCGCTAAACGCACGGAAATTTATCTCTTGGTTCAAGACACCTATAACCCGACCGTTACCGATTCGCTCTTCTCGTGGTTCATTAGTGTTGGATTCAACACGCGCTACCGTCCGCAAGATGACGATACGCTCTTCATTCGCTTCCAAAAGCCCATTCTCGGTGGCGACGCTTACGGCGTTTCCGTCAAACCTGCAACACAAGACGATAACCGCGCCAAAGATGCACTCGCAAATGTGAAAGTTTTCCCGAATCCTTACATCGTTGCCAACGTGGCGGAAAGCGATTTGCCCGCAGGCGCAAGAGGACGCGGCGAGCGCAAACTCTTTTTCAAAAATGTGCCGCTCAATTCAACCATTCGCATCTACACCATTCGCGGCGAACTCATTAGAACGCTCAAAGCCGATACGCCCACTGGAACATCAAGCACCGGACAAGCGTGGGGAGAAAAAGACAGGGGAGAATCAGGCACATTCGCCTATCCCTCTTCGCAAGTGGAGTGGAATTTGAAGACATCAGAAAATTTAGACATCGCCTACGGCGTCTATCTCTATCACATTGACGCGCCCGGCATTGGAACAAAAACGGGCAAATTCGCCGTGATTAAGTAGCCTAACTTTATTCATCTATGAACATGAGATTTACCAAAAGCGGAATAAAACTTTCAGCACTGTGCCTGCTTATTGTCTGCGCGACTACCGCGAGTGCGCAAACCAAAGTCGGCACAACAGCCGCACCGTTTCTCGGCATCGGTATGGGGGCGCGTGCCGTCGCTATGGGCGGCGCATATACTGCCATTTCCGACGACATCTACGCGCTCTACTGGAATCCCGCAGGCGTTTCCCAAGGCACTCGTATCCAAACCGGATTCACGCATACCGAATGGCTCATTGGCACGCAAATCAACTGGGCGGGTGCGATTATTCCCGCAGGCAACATCGGCTCGTTTGGGGTTTCGGTAACGGTCTTGAACTACGGCACAATGGAAGTAACCACCTTCGCCCAAGAAGACGGAACAGGCGAAACCTTCTCGGCGCAAGACCTCGCCGCACAAATCACATGGGCGAAAAATCTGACCGATAGATTCTCGGTTGGACTGACCGCGAAAATTATCAACCAATCTATCTACACGACATCGGCAACGGGCTTCGCCTTAGACGTCGGATTTCTCTTCAACACCGGATTGCTCAAAAATGGCATTAAAGTCGGCGCGAGCATTTCAAACTTTGGAACGCCGATGCGCTTGGACGGACAAGGCTTGACGACCAACATCGCCCTTTCACCGAACGAAAACGGCGCACCGCAAAACATTCCCGCCCGATTCCTCACCGATGAATACAGCATTCCGCTGACCTATCGCTTGGGGCTTTCTTACGACATTCTGCGCGCACCCGAAGGTCGATTCACCGTTGCCTTCGATGCCGTCAACCCACACGACAACACGCAGTTCGTCAACCTTGGGGCAGAATACGAATGGAAGAATACAATTTTCATTCGCGGCGGCTACAATGCCATCTTTGAAAATGAAGCCGAAAAAGCATGGACGCTCGGCGGCGGTATCAAATACGGGCTCGGCTTCGCCACCATCAAGTTTGACTACACCTATCAACGCTTCGGGCGACTCAACGACCCGCAGTGGTTTACGATTGGACTGGATTTCTAAGTTGTTCTTTCAAAACTAAAACTTTCAAAACTAAAACTTAACGAAAATGAAACAGGTAGTGAAAAAAATCTTACTGCTGCTTATGCTGTCAGCAATATGCGACGCATCGTCAATTTGGGCACAAGATTCTATCCGCGTCGGACTCAACATTCGCCGATTGCTCGAAACAGGAACACTGGTCGCGGGCGACACCATCAGTTTCCTCATCTTCAATTCAGGTGATGGAAACCTTGCGAATGGAACGGGCGAATTTGACCCTGCATTTGGCCGTGACACCAATCCGAACAACCTCGTTTATGTTGTTCCTCAAAACGGAGCGGTGGCTGATACAGTCGTGTTCAAAACGGTTGGTCTGCCGATTGACCACCCGAATACCTTGAATTGCAAATTCATCTATCGTAATTTCCCGCTTCGTGGCGAGCAACAATTTGCAGGCAATCGATATGAAGACGGTTCAGATTATCCCTATCCGGTTGGTCCTGGTTTAACCATTGCGCAAACGCGTTATTGGAGCAACGACTCATCGGTGGTTCGTGGCTTGCCGCTCGCAACACCTGGAAACTTGGTGCGCTTCACCATCAACACTCGTCGCTTGTTCCAAGAGAATAACTGGCGTCCAGGAGATTCAGTTCATGTGCGCATCTTCGACACGCCCGGCATTCCCGGACTCGACCAACCTGTGGCGGCAAACCTGATTGGCGTAGCGGGTCAAACGATTACCCTTGCCGATAGCCTTTACACGGCATTTGTTAATGTCGGAAACTACACAGGTCCCTTCCAATACAAGTTCTGGATTCGTCGCAACGACCAATATGAAAATCCGGGCGGACCGGGCAACTTCGGCAACCGTGTGGATACGGCGAC
>CALGMC010000132.1 GCA_937959145.1 uncultured Chlorobiales bacterium | reverse complement strand
GCTAAAAAATCTTTGGCTTCGCGTTCCATCACAACCGCCATGTTGAACGCGGTTTCTCCGTGTGATTTATCGTGCGCGCCGCACCATTCAAAGAGTTTGCCTGCCTCGAGCAAGTTGTTTTCTGCAAGCAAGAGCGTCGCGATGTTGTAGGTAGGTTCAATCGCCGTTTCATTTTTGAGATATTTTTTCCAAAGATTTTTGGCTTTTTCGCGCATGCCAAGCGAGGCATATACCACCGCTAAATCATTTGTCGTAAAAATATCTTCACGAAGCGAGTATGCTTTCTCGAAACAAAATTTCGCGCGATGCAACGTGTTTGCTAAAAAATTTCCAACGCCTAAGTTTATCCACGCATCAGGATTTTTAAGGTTCAGCATCAAGTTTTTGCGAAACACTGCCAAGGCTTTCAGCGGTTGATTTTGCTCCAAGCAAGAGAACGCATAGTGCGCATAAAGCGACGCGCCGCCAAATTCAGGCAACGGCTTGGGCGTTTTGTGATTGAACAGTGCTTGTTCATACTGCTCAATTTCAGAGAGCATCTCGCTTTCGGGCATAGGCTTCATCACGCTTGGCACAACATAAAACGGAATTTTGAACTTCGGCGACTTTCGCGAGAGCAAAAATTTCTTGAACCGCTGTTTTTCAATCGTTACTTTCCACTTCAATCGCGGCTCAACTTCTCCAACGCGCTGTTTCCACGCATCAAGATTCGCAAGCCAAAAATTCATATCTGCAAATTGCCACCGAAGTGTAGCGACGCTCTCGCTGTAAATTGCATGATGCCAAATCAGTTCTTCATCGAACGCCTCAAAATCTTCTTTGAGCAAGGTTAGTTTTTCCATGATTTCGCCGACTCGCACTGATGTTTTTTCAACATCAGCAAGCATATCGAGCAGAAGCGACATGCCTGCAACGCGTTGCTCGTAAAGAAATCGGTAGGTAATCGTGGCATTGATGTGTTCTTCGGTTTTGCTCTGCACGGCTTTTCGATGAAGCGTCCAAAGGCTCGAGTTGAATGTGTCCAACAGCGTGTAATTACACACTTGTTGCACTCGCTCTGGCAAAGATTGACATGCCGACATCAATGCACCATGAACCGATTGCATTGACGCTTGAAGATGAGCAGGCGGTGCAGATACAAGCGCAACTTCTCCAAGTGCCGTGATAAATTTGAGCGATTCGGTCGTCGTTACGTCGGCGCGTTCTGCTGAAAAAACTTCGGGCAACTTCGCCATGACGAATTGCACAGATTCTTGCAGTCCCATTGTCAGAAATGTTCGCGTTGAAAAAGTTATCTTACTATCATGCAGAGGATTCGCAACGTAATAATTTCTTAACAATTTTAACCCACAGCCTGACACGATGAAGCCCGTTCTCCACATCTATGCGCTCATAATGTGTTTGATGACGCTGACAGTGCTTTCAGCATACGCACAAGAGGCTGACGATGAAATTCCAACTCAAACGCTCGATCGACTTTTAGACCTTTCCGATGAACAAAGCGGCAACAGCGAACTCTTGGAACAATTCAATTTCTTGCGTCGGCAAAAAGTCAACCTCAACACAGCGGATTTTTCGCGCCTGCTTTCAATCCCGTTTCTTTCAGCAACCGATGCGCGGCGGATTTTGTCGTATCGCAAAGAAGTGAACCTCATTGCGAGTGTTGAATCGTTGCGCGAGATTTTGGACGAAGACACTTATCGATTGATTGAAAACTTCGTAACTGTCGGCGATGCACGGCTCTATCGCAATCCGTTCGAGCCTGCTTTTATTAGCGATTACAAAAACGGCATGCTCGGCGAGCAACTACGCATTGAGTATCTTGCGCGTAGCGGCTTTGAATCGCCCGCTCGGCAAGGCATTTTGAACGGACGCTATCAAGGCTCTTCGTTCAAAGCCTACAATCGTGTTCAAGCCTTTCTCTCCGAAAACTTTGCGGTCTCTGCACTCACCGAAAAAGATGTTGGCGAACCAAATTTGACCGATTTTTATTCCGCCAGTTTTCAAGTGCGCGACATCTATAACCTGAAAACGCTCGTCATTGGCGACTATAACCTCTCGTTTGGACAAGGGCTTGCTATCAACAGCGGACGCGCCTTCTTCAAAAGTGCCGAAGCCGTTACAACTGCCCGAGTTTCACGAAACCCCGTCCGACTTTACGCTTCAACTGTTGAGCAAAACTTTTTTCGCGGCGTCGCTACCGAACTGAAATTCGGCGACTTGACAACGATTTTCTTCTACTCCAACAATCGCCTTTCTGCCACCACCAACGACACTGCCTTCACCAGCATTGACTTTTCAGGACTGCATCGCACCGAAACTGAACTCAACCGAAGAAACAGCGTCGGTCAAACGACCCTCGGCGGGCATGTAAGTTATGCATTTGGAACGGCGCAAACCTTTTTCAAAGTTGGCGCAACGCTCTACGAGTCCGAATTTTCATTACCCTTTCAACCTGCGCCAACGATTGCCAACGCTTTTCGCTTCAACGGCTCACGCATTACCGTCGCCTCTACGAATTGGGATTTTTCACTTTACAACTTCACACTCTTCGGCGAAGTGGCACGCTCGCTCCAACAAGATGCTAACTCGCTCGTCGTTGGGTTAGAAGGAAAATTTCAAAAGCGATTAAAAACGATTCTCCTTGCACGCAAGTATTCACAAGCCTTTTATTCGCCCTACGCCAAT
>CALGMC010000131.1 GCA_937959145.1 uncultured Chlorobiales bacterium | reverse complement strand
GGCATTGTGCATCGCGATTTGAAAACCATGAATCTGATGCTCGACGAAAAAGAAAATGTGCGAATTATGGATTTTGGGCTGTCTAAATCGCCGCTTATCTCAATGAAAACGACGCTCGGCACAATTATCGGCACGCTCGGCTATGTTGCGCCTGAACAAATTACAGGCACGATAACCGACGCACGAACCGACATTTTTTCCTTCGGCGTGGTGCTTTATGAATTATGCACGAATCAACAGCCCTTCACAGGCGAAAACGAAATGGCAGTCATTCACGCCATCTTTAACCGAACCCCAACTCCGATTTGCGACCGACGCCCCGACTTGCCGAAAGCCATAGAGCAAATCGTGAACAAATGTTTGCAACATGACTTGGCAATGCGCTACCAATCTATTGAGGAAGTGCAGCAAGATTTAGAAAATCTCGTGAGCAAAAAAGACGAATCGCTGGTGTAGCGTACGGTTTAAGATGGAACGCAGATGATACGGATTGAACGCATTACACACAGATGGATTCTTGGCTTCGCTCAGAGTGAACAATCACACATTTGCCCAACAAAAAAGCGACCACGAAGGTCGCTCTTTGATACGAAAGTTATCAAACTTATCGCTCTTGCTTTTCAATTTCCTTTTCTAAATCCGCAAAGGCTTTTGAGGCGCGATAGCGTGTGTAGGCTTGTTCGTTCTTCTTGATTTCATCAATCAAGGCACGCTTTGCCGCTTCGGTGGAGTATTCAACGAGCACGTAGGCGCGGAAAAGATTGCCATCGCGAACGATTTGTTGTTTAGCAATGCGCGTGCCCGTGATTTTCGTATTAACGATGTTCTTTTCAACTTCTGTCGACATTTGCAACAGCTGCGGGTCTTGTCCTGAACCGGTTTCTTCGCGGAACTTTGCCATTAAGCCTTGCACGGTGGTTTCAACTTGGCGGGCGATGTTGGAGCGAGCGGCGGTTTCGGCTTTGTTAATGGCAAACTGCATATCTTGGGAAACTTCGGTTGCCGCGCCGTAGAGCATTTTGGGGTTATCGGGATTGTTGTCGCGAGGCGGATTCATAAACCAATCAGGAACATCGCCGAGGTCGGCTTTTTGAATGGCTTTCTGACCGCCGCAACCAGCCGCAACAGCGAGAAGAAAGAGCAGTGAAAAAACAGTGATGTGTCGCATGGTGATGTGTCGCATGGCTAAATGAGTTTGAGTTGTTGAAAGTGCTTTGTTCTCTCTTAGTTTTCTTGTGAACGCTACGAAGTTACGCCTTTCGATGGAAAGATGTTGCGTTAATAAATTATGACTCAAATTGAGGAAGAGGACTGTTCAGAGGTGCTTTCGCGACGAGTGATGTCCTCGAGCATGTCTAAAATTTCGGAAGCATCGCCTTGTGAAATTGAGCCTTTGTGAATGGCAACGCGGACGGTTTCAATCGCAAGTGCGGCGTAAATCGGAAGCAAGTGCGGAACTTGTTCGGAAAGTTCGCGCAAGTGTCGCGCAATGACTTGTGCGTCGCCGCGCTCAATCGGTCCTGTTAGTGCATCGGCAATGGTTGGTGCAGAAGCAATGTTGTTCAGCGTTTGGCGCATAATCGGCTCAATAATTTTGGCAACATCTTTCGGCGAAAGCCCAAGTGCGGCGAAAACTTCCGACGACAAACTTGCGAGTGTTACGAGATAATTGCTTGCCATTACGCCGGCGATGTGATAAAGCGTCTTGGCTTCTTTGGGAACAAGCATCACTTTTCCGCCCAAGTCGTGCGCAATTTTTTTTCCAACTTCAATGCCCTCGAGTTCATCGGATTGCAAGCCGAAAAAGCATTTGAAGAGCGATTCAGCATCGTGAGAAGAAACCCCTTTTGGAAAAGTTTGAAACGGATGAAGTGAAATGGTGTGTGCCCCCTTTTGAGCAAGTGGACGAAGCACATCGGTCGTGAGTGCGCCTGAAAATTGCACGACCGTTAAATGATGAAAAGGGAGACGAAGCGTCGCCAATTTTTCGGCAACCGACTGCAACGCGAAATCAGAAACCGTCAGCAAAAGAAGATTGGTGTTCGGGGAAATTGCGTCAAGTGTGTCGGAATACTCTGGAACGCCGAGACTTCCTGCAAGAGCTTGAGCGTCGCTCATGGTGCGATTAACGACTGAAAGAAATCGGTAGCCAACGCTCGAGAGCCGCTGTGCAATCGCCGTGCCCAATGCACCTGCACCGACAAGCGAGACGCGAAAATCTTTGGTATTCAGCGTAGTCGGCACGGCAAGCATTGGAAAAACGAGAAGAAGTTAAAAATTTGAGCCTGAAGAAATTGGCTCTAAAATACTCAATCAAGCGATGTGCAACAAACCACAAAAAAGTTGAAATTTTTTTTGAAAAATGGGAACTCTTTTAGGAACGCACCGTAAAGGAAGTCAAAAGTTCTTTACAAGTTTGAAGTGTCTGACGACACGCAACCTGCCGAGAGGAATATACATTACCTTCCGACACTTTGCCTCTATCTGCCAGACTTCCGAAAGCATAATTAAATCAAATTAATTCGTATTTGGAGGTCATCATGAAAAGCATTGTCAAATTCCCGCTTTTTTTCGCCTTGCTCGCCGTCGTAATGCTACTTACTGCCGCAAAAACTTCTGAACCTGCCGCATGGAGCGACTGGATTCCAATCAGAGACGGACAGCAAAATTTACTTTCCTATCGCTATCAGCATCTCAATGAACGCGCGATTCAGTTTGAAGTCAAAAACGACTACGACCAAGACGCAAAGTTTTATCTTGAAATCAACACCCGTTGGGATTGGTTGCCTTACGGAAAAGAAGTGGATTATGTCTATGGAAATTTCAAAGTAGATGCCCGACAAATCTTCACGCAACCCATTCGCGGAAGCCAAGTCATCGGGGTGAAAGTCAAGAACTTAGTTTTGAGAGAATCGGTCAATCCGCCGTTGTAATCCTTCGGGAGCAAGAACGGATACACATCAGCGATACAAAATGCGTATCGCCCAGCGCACGGAATGAAGCCGTGCGCTTTTGTTTTGTTGCCCGCCGAGCGCATCAGGCGAAACTTCCCGTTTCTGATGAAAATGGAAAATCCTTATGTTAAGTTTGAAAGCCTAAAATCCACGGACAAATGGATCATCAAAACCCAATCGAATCAGAGTTACTTTCGTCGTCAAAAAAAGTGGCGCAGATTGATGCGCTCAACGCGCAGAGTTGGGCGGCACATTTTCAAAATCCAAAACACGCGCTCAAACTTGGTCAAGAGGCACTTGCGCTCTCGGAGCAAACAAATTATACGAAAGGCAGAGCGTATAGTCTGCTCAATCAGGGCGTTGCGTATTGGGTCTTGGGGGAAATCGCTGAAGCAAAAGCGCGCCTGTTGGAAGCCGTTAAAGAAATGTCGGAAGCGAGCGATGAACTCGGCGAAGCTAAGGCAATCAACTGGCTTGGAAACACGTTTGAACGACTCGGAAATGATATTGAAGCCCTCAACTGCCACTTGCGCGCGATTGAGTTACGAGAAAAAAACGGCGATAAGGAAGGCGTCGGCGCAAGTTTCAACAACATTGGAAATCTCTACCTCCGTTTGGAAGATTATCCAACCGCGCTTTCTTATTACTTCAAAGCCTTAGAAATTCGTCAGCAACTTGGAGATGAACAAGGCGAAGCGGCAACGCTCACAAACATCGGCATTATTTACTACCGATTGGGAAAATATCACGAAGCACGCGACTACGGACTGCGCGGCATCGAGCGGTTTCGTCGATGTAAAAACCTTCAAGGCTATGCCAATGTGCTCAATAATCTCGGACTTGTCTATGCTAAACTCGGAGAAGACGATAAGGCGATTCGATTCTACAATGAATGCTGCGAAATTTACGCCGAACTCGGGGATAAGCAAGGCGAAGCCAACGCACTCAACAATCTTGGATTGCTCTTCGTCAAAAAAGGAAAACACAGCGACGCGCTCTCGTGTTACGAAAAAAGTTTAGAGATTACGCGCCAAGTCGGCGATAAACTCTTTGAGGCGGAAACCTTGCTCAACATCGGAAAATTTTACAATCAAGAAAGTCAAGATGAACAAGCAAGAGAGAAAGCATTGGACTATCTGCTCAAAGCACGTGAGGCGGCAATAGAACTACGCTCCAAAAAATATCTTGCCGAAACAAGCAAAGAGTTATCAACATTGTTTGAAGCCAAAGGCGACCTCGAGCAAGCCTTTGCTTACTTCAAAATGTTTCAACAAGCCCAAGTACAACTGCTCGAGGAAAAAAGCGAGGAGCGCGTTCACGCCTTAGACGCGCGTGCAAACTTACAGAAAGCACTTCAAGAGGCTGAAATTTACCGCCTTAAAAACATCGAACTTGCCAAAGCCAATGAAATGCTCGCCGAAGCCAATACCGCCCTCAAAGAAGCCAATCAACTCAAAAGCGAACTTTTAGCGATTGCGGCGCACGACCTCAAAAGTCCACTCACCGCAATTTTAGACCTTGTGCAAGGCGTTTTAGCGACGCTCGATAAGCATCAGCAAGAGCGCATGCTTTATCTCATCATTGAGTTTGTAGAGCGAATGCTCGGCAGTATTGAAAAAGTGTTAGAGATGAGCGAAATCGAAAGCGGGAACATTGCGCTCAATCGCAAAAACGTGGATGTCGGGCAATTAGCCATGCTTATCGTTGCCAGTTA
>CALGMC010000130.1 GCA_937959145.1 uncultured Chlorobiales bacterium | reverse complement strand
ATCCGGACATACGGGCGGCTCGCTTGGCATGGCAGATATTTTCACCGCACTCTATTTCAAAATTCTCAAACACAATCCGCAAACCTTTTGGGACGACCTCGACCAAGATTTTCTCTTTCTTTCCAACGGACACATTTCGCCCGTTTGGTATGCTACGCTGGCACGTGCAGGATACTTTCCGCTTGCTGAACTGTCGACCTTCCGCAAAATCAATTCGCGCCTGCAAGGGCACCCTGCTACCGATACACACTTGCCCGGAATCCGCATGGCGTCTGGCTCGTTGGGACAAGGGCTTTCGGCGGCGGTCGGTGCCGCACTCGGATTTCGGTTGAACAAAAGTTCGAACTTCGTCTATTGCTTGATGGGCGACGGCGAATGTCAAGAAGGGCAAATCTGGGAAGCGGCAATGACGGCGGCGCATCACAAGGTCGATAACCTCATCGGCATTGTCGACTGCAACAATCAACAAATCGACGGCGAAGTGCGAAAAGTCATGGGCATTGAACCCTTTGCCGATAAATGGAAAGCCTTCGGCTGGATTGTTTTGGAGTGCGAGGGCAACAACATCGCAGAATTTTCAAACACGGTGCGTCTTGCGCAGTCGCTTGCACGCAAAGAAAAACCCGTCGTGATTTTAGCCAAAACCCTGATGGGCAAAGGCGTTTCATTCTTTGAAGGCACCATGCCCGACGGCACGAATTGGCACGGAAAGCCGCCGTCCAAAGAGCACGAAGCCAAAGCCTTAAACGAACTTCCGCCAACCCGATTCGGCGACTTTTAATGAAGTTCGAACTTCAAGCGACTGACACACGCACATGCGCACGCGCAGGAAAACTCACGCTGGCGCACGGTGAAGTCTTGACACCAGTGTTTATGCCGGTTGGCACGCGTGCTTCCGTCAAAGCCGTCGAGCAGCGCGAACTCTACGAAATGAATGCGCAAATCATTCTTGCCAACACCTATCACCTTTACCTGCGTCCAAATACCGAAACGCTCTACAAAGCAGGTGGCTTGCACAAGTTCATGAATTGGTCCCGTCCGATTCTCACCGATAGCGGTGGCTATCAAGTCTTTTCGCTTTCCGAACTGCGTCAAATCAGCGAAGAGGGCGTTGTGTTCAAATCGCATATCGACGGCTCAAAGCATTTCTTTACGCCTGAAAACGTGATTGAAACGCAACGCTTCATCGGAAGCGATGTGATGATGGTGCTGGACGAATGTCCGCCGCATGATGCCGAATTGGATTACCTTAAAAAATCAAATGACCTGACGATTCGTTGGGCAGAACGCGCAAAAGTTCATCTCGCGAAAACAAAACCGCTTTACGGCTATGAGCAAACGCTGTTCGCCATTACACAAGGCGGCACCAATGAAGCCCTGCGCATTGAGTCGACGAAGCGGTTGGTCGAGATGGATTTTGAAGGCTATGCGATTGGTGGACTTGCCGTCGGAGAGCCTGCCGAAGCAATGTATCGAATGATTGAAGCCTCTCACCCCTACTTGCCGCAACACAAGCCACGCTACTTGATGGGCGTCGGCACACCTGAAAACATCTTGAACGCAATTGAACGCGGCGTCGATATGTTCGATTGCGTAATGCCAACGCGCGAAGGACGAAACGGACGCGTCTATACGCGAACAGGCACGCTCAATCTTCGCTCCGCGCGCTATACGCACGACTTCCGTCCGATTGATGAAGGGTTTGAGAATTATGTCTGTCAAAATTTCTCCCGCGCCTACATTCGGCATCTGCTCAATGTCGACGAAATTTTCGGACTGCAACTCTGCTCGCTTCAGAACATCTCCTTTTACCTTTGGCTGACGAAAACCGCGAGAGAGAAAATTTTAAGCGGCACTTTCAAAGAGTGGAAAGAAGAATTTTTGGCAGGATTCAAATCCGACAAGCAAGTGTAAAAGCATTGAGAGTAGATTCCGACAGGTGAAGAGAGCACGATTTCCACTAAGCCGATAAGCGTAGCCTTTTGCAAGAACAACGCTATAACTTTCTCAAAAAGTCGTCAAATAACAGCACTTTCCTAAATCCTTGTCTTCGCAACCCTTCGTGCAAAAGAGTATCTCTTGTCAATAAAAGCACGTTCAACTGCATGGATAAGGCGACGTAGCTAATGTCTTTTAAGTCAATTTTCTCAAGTAGCCTTTGCGATTTAATCAAAACATCTTGCGCTAAAACATATCGCGGCAGGACGGTTATTTGACCAAAAACGAAGTAGGACCACTGTATGAATTGAGTGTCAGACATTTTCGTCTTACGCTTCAAAGTGTCTTGATAGTTCTCTACCTCTATCAGTGCGAAGTCGGGCAAAATAAAGTGATTGAAAGTCAAAATGGGGCGATAACTCGCTTTCCCACTTATGAGAATGCTCATCAAAACATTGGCATCTACAACAAAATCTGTCATTTGATAGTCAAGTATTTATGCTGTTCTTGTTGCCACGCTAAGTGGCGTGCGGTTTGCCACTCCTCATCGTTTTGCAAGTCTATGTTTTTTAGGTCTTCCAAAACGTCTTTTGCTGCGGCTTTAATCAACATTGATTTTACGAAGTCTTGCAAGTAAGTCTCTACTTGTTTGTAGCCAATCGCTTGTATAACTGATTCGTCTAATTCCACCTTAAATTCTGCCATTGTCGGTTAAGGTTTGAGTTTGTTTAATATGCAAAATCATCAATTCTGGAAAGCCTAACACAGATTGCGAATTGTTTGATGCAGATAGCGAGCATATTCACGAATAAAAATCTCAAAAATGTTGGTTTGATTTCAAAATTGAATGTTGCGCTGTAACAATCTCTCAAATCCCTCTCAACGGTGTTCTAATTAAGAAGAAGTTTTTGCAAAATCGCCATGCGCACGGCGACGCCGCTCGTTACTTGTTCCAAAATCAAACTGTGAGAGGCGTGGTCGTGAAGTTGGCTATCAGCGATGGCACTTGAAATTTCTACTTCGCGATTCATCGGACCGGGGTGCAAGACGAAGAGTTTTTTATCGCGCTTTGCAAGCACGTCTTTGGTGAGCGAAAAGAATCGGGTGTATTCGCGCAGAGAGGGAATAAAGCCCGCAGTTTCGCGCTCGAGTTGAAGTCGCAAAACAATAGCGGCGTCGCAAGAGCGAACGGCTTGCTCGAGGCTTGTGTAAAGCGTTACGCCGAAATCGTCAATGTTGGCGGGCAGGAGCGTTGGCGGCGCGCAAAGCGAAACGCTCGCGCCCATTGTGCGCAATCCGAAGATGTTAGAGCGTGCGACGCGGCTATGCAAAATGTCGCCCATAATCAAAATGCGCAGTCCTGAGAGCGTTCCGAATGTGTTTCGAAGCGTGAGCATGTCGAGCAGGGCTTGGGTGGGGTGTTCGTGTGCGCCATCGCCCGCATTGATAACGGGCAATTTCGTGTGCTTGGCAACAAGATGCGCCGCGCCAGAATCGGAGTGGCGAATGACGAAGGCGTCAAGGTTCATCGCTTCAAGATTAGCAATCGTGTCCAAAAGCGTTTCGCCTTTTTGCACGCTCGAAGTCGACGCGGCGAAATTCACCGTGCCTGCGCCTAATCGACGCACGGCGAGGTCAAATGATGTTCGGGTGCGGGTTGAATTTTCAAAAAAGCAAAGTGCAACGGTTTTGCCTGAAAGCGTCTTGAAGGTTTGTGAGGGCGATTGTTGGAGTGCAGGAAGAAACCGATTCGCGTCGTCCAATATCGCCGTGATGATGTCGGCGGAAACGCCGTAAAGTCCAAGCAAGTGGCGCATGTTCCGTTACTCCGTTTTAGATTGATGTTTCATAATCGCTTTTGCGATTTCAACGTCTTCGGGCGTTGTGAGTTTAAGGTTGTGGTAGCCTGTTTCGACGATTTTAATTTTTTGTTCGGGGAAATAACGCTCGACAAGTGCGGCGTCGTCGGTGGCATAAAACGAATCGGCTTTGGCTTTGAAATGTGCCTCGATAATCAATCCAGCGCGAAAGCCTTGTGGGGTTTGGACTTGGCGCAATCGGTTTCGGTCAAGAGTTTCGCCGAAAAATTCGCCTGAGGCGTCAATGAATTTAATCGTGTCTTTGGGCTTTGTGGCGGGCACTGCCGCACCGAAGTGCAGGGCGTCTTTGGCAATGCGTTCAATTTCAGAGGGTTGAATGAGTGGGCGTGCGCCATCGTGAATTAAAATCACCGTGTCGCGTTGAACTTCGGGACGCATAGCTTGATAGACCGCCGTAAATACTTCAATACAGTTGAAAATTGAATCCTGACGTTCTTTGCCGCCTTGTAAGAAGTGATGCACCTTTTTGAATCGAGCGCGATTGACCAGTCGGACAAGGTCGTAAAGGTAAGTCGGCGGTGTTGCAACCGCAATTGACGAGACAAACGCACAACTTTCAAAGGCTTTGATAGTATGATGCAACACAGGGTAGCGTCCGAGTTTGAGATACTGTTTGCTTTCGCCTTCTTTCAAATTCATTCGCGTTCCCATTCCGCCTGCGGCAATAACGACGAGTGCGTTCATAACCTTAAAGAAATTTCCCTTAAAGAATTTTTCGGAAAGTGCTTCTCAAAACGCCTTTGGCGGCGAACTTCTCCTTAAACTCAATCAACGAATATGCGGGCGTCATTTGATTTTCATGCTGAACATTTTGCGAGACGCCAATATCCACATAGCGACAGCCTATCTTAATCGACCACTCGACCACATGCTTCATAACAAGATGAATCGGGTGCAATTTCTCGAACTCGTAATCGAGCATGTTGTAAAAACAAAGCGAGACATTTGGATTGCACAAAAACATCACCGAGCCGCCGATGGCTTTGCCCTTGTATCGCACAAGAAAAAGTTGAATTGCATCGGGAAAAAGAGATTTAAGGCGGTAAAGTTCGTCGAGCGAGTGCGTCGGCTTGGCGTTGTGCCGTGCTTTGTTGTCAAGAAGAATCGGATAAAATTCGTCAAATCCCTCGTTGCCTTCGCAGTGTTGGACGGAGAGGTCGGAATTGCGCTCGCATTGATGAATGTATCGGCGAGCGGTGGCGGAAAATTGCGACGAGAAATTTTCGCGCGGCTCGAGATGAATCGCATGGGAAATGTAATGACGGTCAAAATCGAAGCCTTTGAAGGCAAGCGCGTAGTCGATGTCTTGACAGAGCCTTGTTTGATAAATCGGCGGCGCGTGCGTGAGCAAAATTTTCTTGAATCCCTGCCTTTGAGCATAGTCTAAAAGCGCGTCAACGAGATGCTCGTTCAAGACGTATTTCATCTCCCAAGGCAGAACGAACCCGCCGTAGCTTGCGCCCATCGGCGATTCAAGGCAGGTGCCGTTTTCGGTCAAAGCGGCGGGCAAAAGCGCGAGAAGCCGACTGCCGCTGTAAAAAAGCAAGTGATGAAATTCAAATCGTGTGTCGGGGTGATACGAAAAAAAACGCTGAAGATGAAAAATCGTGCCGTTGTTGGATTGCAGAACGAAGTTATCCCATTCATCACGGTTTGACGGCGCATAGGGACGCACTTCAATCATTGAAAAAGAGACATTGAGAATTAAAGACGGTTTGAATCAACAAGGGTGCGCATAGATTAGCCTTTGTTTTTCAGTTTGCTGATTTCGTCACGAATCCGCGCCGCTTTTTCATAATCTTCTTTGGAAATGGCTTCGCTCAATTTTTCATTGAGTTCATCGAGTTTTGACAGCGGCGTGCTTGAACGAACTTGCGATTCCTGCTTGCGCTCGGCACCAACGAACCCGACTTGCTCGCTCTGTTTTTCATCAACAATGCCCGCCTCGTTCATCACTTCGTCGGAAACGAAAATGGGCGCATCGCATCGAACTGCAATCGCAATCGCGTCGCTTGGGCGCGCATCGATTTCTTGAACCACGCCCGACATTTCGCAAACCACTTTTGCATAAAATGTCTCGTTCTTCAATTCATCGATGACGACCTCCGTAACCGTAATGCTGAAAGTTTCTGCAATGCTCCGCACAAGGTCGTGCGTAAACGGACGCGGGGCTTTGATGTTTTCAAGCTTCAAGGCAATCGCTTGCGCTTCAAAACTGCCGATGATAATCGGCAACTTGCGCTTGCCACCAATTTCATGCAAAATCAAGGCATATGCGCCATTGTTTTGCGGGCTGGTCGAAAGACCAAGAATATCGACTTGAACTTTTTTCATATCAAATAAATCGAGAGAAATTCCATGAATTTGTAAACTGCGACCAACGCGCACGCTGTTTTGTGAAAGCAAATTGAAGATAAAGCAAATGAAACAAAAACAAAACGTGCGAGCCTCATTCCATCTCTTGCATGAGAGCGTGAAAAATTTATCGTGAGCGTTTATTGTGAAAATTTGTTTCGGAAAAAACATTGTGGCTGGCGTATCTTCGGAATCAAATTTCAAAAAACAACTTTCAAAAATCAAAGACGGCATGAAAATCTTGGTCAAAGGTGTTTGGCTAATGTTGTGTTTAAGTGGCATATTAACAGTGGGCTGTTCATCTTCAAAAGACGCGATTCACCCCGTCGCAATTAAAGATAAAGCGGATTCCCTGCACACACTCGATTCGCTCGCACTTTTGGCGCAAAGCGACTCAATCGAAGCCATCAGGCTCAAAGAAGCCGAACTGCGCGAAGCCGCCCGCAAGCGCAAAGGCAAAATCGCCGAAGCCAGCAGACTTTATGACTTAGCATTAAGCCAAATCAATACATCTCGCGATTCGGCACGCATTTCCCTCGACCAAGTCCTCGAGCTCATCAACGAACTTGCTGAAAGCGACAAATGCGAAACCGATTCAACCTTGTGCGGATTAGCCTTTTACGCGCTTCAAACTTACCACCGATACATTCAGCCGCTCGGCGCATTGGACAGCGACAATCCCGCACTCGCCATTCATGAACGCCTCTTCGGAAAAGTTGATGAAATTACGGTCGACGAAAGCAAGTTTTTGGGATTCATTATGCCGAAAACGACCATTCCGATGGAGCTCAACGATGAAGTCAAAAAGTTCATCACCTATTTCAGCACGCGCCACAAGGAGCATTTTCAACGCTATTTGAAACGCGCCGAAATTTACTTTCCGATGGTCGAGCGCATCATTGCCGAAGAAGGTATGCCGCCCGAAATCATCAACCTTTCCATTGTTGAAAGCGGTGTCAATCCGCACGCACACAGCCGCGCCAACGCACTCGGCATGTGGCAGTTCATTAAGCCAACAGGAAAACTATATGACCTCGAGGGCAATCAATGGTTTGATGAACGGCGCAATCTTGAAAAATCAACCCGCGCCTCGATGCGCTTTCTCAAAAGCCTTTATGAAACTTACGACGATTGGTATTTAGCACTTTCCGCCTACAACGCCGGTGGCGGTAAAGTCAATCGCTCAATTAAACAAGCCAAGTCCAAAGATTTTTGGAAGGTGCGCAAATACTTCCGACGCGAAACGAAGGAATATGCGCCACGCTTTGTTGCCGCCACCATTATCGCCATGAACCCTGAACGGTTCGGCTTTGAACCGATACGCTATAAAGAGCCAATTCCAATTGTCAAATTTCCTGTGCCGCAGGGCGTCGCGCTTTCAACGATTGCACACTATTCGCGCATTTCGCTCGATACATTGGTGATGCTCAATCCTGAACTCGTCAAGGGCATGACGCCTCCGGCTTACGACAACTATCCGCTCGTTGTGCCGCTGGACAGACTAAACGATATTGAAATCGCCATGACGCACTTGCCGCCTTCCGAGCGCAAACACTTCATTGCGCACAAAGCACGCGGCGGCGAATCGGTAAAAGCCTTAGCAAAAAAGCATCAAGTCGACGCCAACGAGCTTTACGTCTTTAACGAACTCAAAAGTTGGACGCTCCAAAAAGGCGCAGTATTGATGATTCCGGTGAATGCAGAAGCTGCCAAAGAATATTCGTTTTCAAGAGCCGATTTGAGCGACGACAGCGCGTCGGCAATGCGCTACGGACGCCGATACAAACGCACCAAAACCTACAAGAAGTCAACGGCATCTGCTTCAAAAAAAAGAAGCAACTAATTGCGTTGGATTTGCAACGAAAAAATGCGTGTGTATATTCAGGCAGATTGAAGCTTCAATAACCTTTTTTCCAATGTCGTTTTTCTATGGCAAGCGTCGTTCTAAATAACGTCGAGAAAGTCTATGAAGGCGGTGTAAAGACCGTCCACAATTTCAACCTTGAAGTGAATGATAAAGAGTTCGTCGTGCTGGTCGGTCCTTCGGGGTGCGGCAAATCCACGACGCTGAGAATGATTGCAGGATTGGAAGAAATCACAGCAGGCGACTTGCTTATCGACGGGGCGAAAATGAACGACGTGCCACCCAAAGACCGCGACATTGCGATGGTGTTTCAAAACTACGCGCTCTACCCGCACATGTCGGTGTTTGAAAACATGGCATTTGGATTGGAACTGCGCAAGTATCCCAAAGATGAAATCAAACGCCGTGTCGATGAAGCCGCACGAATCCTCGGATTAACCCAATACCTCGACCGAAAACCCAAAGCCCTTTCAGGCGGTCAGCGTCAGCGCGTCGCGCTTGGCAGAGCGATTGTGCGCAAGCCGAAAGTGTTTCTCTTCGATGAGCCGCTTTCCAACCTTGATGCCAAAATGCGCGTTCACACACGCACCGAAATTTCGCGCCTTCACAAAATGCTCGGCTCCACGATGATTTATGTAACGCACGACCAAGTCGAAGCCATGACGATGGCAGATAGAATCGTCGTGATGAAAGATGGGTTTATTCAGCAAATTGATACGCCGCTCAATCTCTACAATCACCCCGTCAATCGGTTTGTGGCAGGCTTCATCGGAAGCCCCGCGATGAATTTTATTGAAGGAGCACTTTACAAAAACGGAGTCCTTGCGTTCAGAGATAAATCGGGAAAGTTAGAGTTTCAGTTGCCTGAACACTTGGCGAAGAAATTAGAAATGCACGCGGGTAAAGAAGTAACGCTCGGCATTCGTCCCGAAGATATTTACGATGCTTCTCAAAAGCGGGTCGCAACAGGCGTAAAAGGGAAATTAAATTTAGAAGTCGTTGAGCCGATGGGCAACGAAATTTTTCTTTACTTCAACCTCCCAAGTGCGGCAGATAACGGACAGTTCGTTGCCCGCATCGACGCGCGCAAAGTGCCCGAGGTTGGAACAGAATTTGAATTTGAATTGAACACCGAAAAAGTGCACTTCTTCGACAAACAAACCGAAAAAGCACTCACCTGAAACTTGCACGCAAGAGGTTTATGTTCTTTTCTTCATCGTTTGAAAGGCAAACAGGTTTTCAATGAAACGTGTTTGCCTTTTTAATTATGCGCGCTGAAACCTTGCTTGTGCATAAACTTGTATGTGAATCTAAAAATGCTTTTTTTCCAAAGGGTTCGCGAACAGACGCCGCATTCAGAAATGACATCAATTAAAAACTTTTCTCAACTCTCGACCATCGGCTTTTCGCTTCCGCCTGTGCAAGATTTAGCAGAAGGTAAAACGCTGGTCATTATCCCCACCTACAACGAGGCAGAAAACATTCGCCTTGTGTTAGAAATTATTTTCAGTTTGGAATTGCCCGATGTCGATGTCTTGGTCGTTGATGATAACTCGCCCGATGGCACTGCCGATGTAGTCAGAGAAATTTCCGCGCAAAACACGCGCGTGCATCTCGTTGAGCGCGAAGGCAAACAGGGGCTTGGAACGGCTTACGTGCGCGGATTCAAGTTTGCCCTCGAGCATGGCTACGACTTCGTGATGGAAATGGACGCCGACCTTTCTCACGACCCACGCATGATTCCGCTTTTTCTTTCTGCCATTAAAGAAGCCGATTTAGTGATTGGCTCGCGCTATGTTGGCTCTGTCGCTAATGTCGTCAACTGGCCGCTCTCGCGCTTGTTTCTCTCTGTTGGCGCAAGCCTCTACACGCGCATCATCACTGGCATGCCGATTCAAGACCCAACGGGCGGATTCAAACTCTTCCGCCGTGAAGTGCTCGAGACCTTAGACTTGGATAATGTCCGAAGCGGCGGCTACTCGTTTCAAATTGAAATGAACTTCAAAACTTGGCATCGCGGATTTCGCATCAAAGAAATTCCGATTGTGTTCATCGATAGAACCGTCGGCAAATCCAAAATGTCGAAGAAAATTATTTGGGAA
>CALGMC010000129.1 GCA_937959145.1 uncultured Chlorobiales bacterium | reverse complement strand
GGCGTATTTATGAAAACACGCGAACTTTCGCACGATGGCTATGAAATGACCTTTGCCGTTAATCATCTTGCGCATTTCTTTTTGACGCACCTCTGTATGCCGCTCTTGCGCAAATCGACAGCGGCAAGGGTGATTACAGTGAGCTCGATTGCACACATGCGCGCCGCGCTCGATTTTGACAATCTTCAAGGCGAAAAAAAGTTTGACGGATATGATGCCTATTCGCGCTCAAAATTGGCGAATGTGCTCTTTGCCGTAGAATTAGCCGAGCGGCTTAAAGGAAGCCATATCACATCAAACACCTTGCACCCGGGCGTGATTACCACGAAACTTTTAGAAGCAGGATTTGCGATGACAGGTGCATCGCTCGAAGAAGGTGCCGAAACATCGGTCTATTTGGCGTCGTCGCCCGAAGTAGCAAGCGTTTCAGGCAAATACTTCGTCAAAAAGCGACCGCAACCGTATAACCCGATTGTCGAGAATGCCGAGATTCGCAAACGCTTTTGGGAACACTCGTGTCGGTTAGTCGGCATTAGCGAATTTTAACTTTAACGTTTTTTCAGTATGGAAACCGCAGTTCAACATGACCGCCCGCTCGCCTCGCTCGATCTCTTTGAGGAAATCACGCGCTTGAAAAAGGAAATGAATGCGATTATTCTTGCGCACTACTATCAAGAGCCTGATATTCAAGACATTGCCGATTTTTTAGGCGATAGTTTGCAACTGGCACAAGCGGCAAAATCAACCAACGCCGATGTGATTGTCTTTTGTGGCGTTCACTTCATGGCAGAGACGGCAAAAATTTTGAATCCGACCAAGCAAGTGCTCCTGCCTGATTTAGCCGCAGGTTGTTCGCTTGCCGATTCTTGTCCGCCCGCGCTCTTTGCACAGTTCAAGGCACAGCACCCCGATGCAGTAGTGATTAGTTATATCAACTGCACAGCGGAAATCAAGGCGATGTCGGATATTATTTGCACATCGTCTAACGCTGAAAAAATTGTGCGCTCCGTTCCTGAATCGCAAAAAATTATTTTCGCGCCTGATAAAAATCTTGGTGCGTATTTGATGAAGAAAACTGGGCGAGAGATGATTCTGTGGCAAGGCTCGTGCATCGTGCATGAAACGTTCAGCGAGCGAAAGCTCATCGCGCTTAAAGTGCGACACCCCAACGCCATCATCATTGCGCACCCCGAATGTGAAGCCCCTGTTTTAGCACATGCCGCGTTTATCGGCTCTACCAAAGCGTTGCTTGAATTCACGATTCAAAGTCCGCACACTGAATTTATCGTTGCTACCGAAGCGGGCATCATTCATGAAATGCAGAAACGCTCGCCGCATAAAACCTTCATTGCCGCACCGCCAAACGAAGAAAAACACTGCGCTTGCAACGAGTGCCCCTATATGAAACTCAACACGCTTGAAAAAGTCTACCTGACGATGAAGCATCGCACGCCTGAAATTACGATGAATGAAGAGTTGCGCCTGCGTGCCTTGAAGCCGATGGAGCGAATGTTAGAACTCTCGAAGTAAAACAAACCTCAATGCCCGAAACACTCACCTTTGGCTCGCTCGACGAGATGATTCGCTGGGGCGGCTATGCGTTGCTTTTCTTCATCATTTTTGCAGATACAGGGCTCTTCTTCGGCTTCCTCCTTCCGGGCGACGCGCTGATTTTGACAGCGGGGCTTGTGGCGGCAACAGGCAAACTCGACATCGTGCAAGTCAACCTCGTGATGATTCTTGCCGCCATTCTCGGAGATTCCACAGGCTACCTCATTGGCAAACATTTCGGACGCAAACTCTTTGAAAGAGAAGATTCGCTTTTTTTCAAGCAAGCGTATTTGCTTCAAGCACAAGCCTTTTACGACAAGCACGGCGGCAAAGCCGTTTTTCTTGCGCGATACTTTCCCGTTGTGCGAAACTTCGCGACCACCGTCGCAGGAATTGCGGGAATGCCTTACTTGCGCTTTATGCTCTTCAGCATCAGCGGCGCGATTGTGTGGATTCTCTCTTTCTCGCTCTTGGGCTATTTTGTTGTCAAACAGTTCCCCGAATTAGAAGCCTACATCAACAGAGGCATTGCCATCATTCTGGTGGTGATTATTAGCACGATTCTCTTTAACTTGTTCAAATCTCGTTTACCAAAATCGCTTTCCTGATGGACCTTCTCAAACAGTTCATTGATATTTTGCTTCATCTCGACAAATATCTTGTTGCGCTTTCGGAAGAATACGGCGTGTGGATTTACGCGATTCTCTTTCTCATCATTTTTTGTGAGACGGGGCTTGTGGTTACACCGTTTTTGCCCGGCGATTCGTTGCTCTTTGCTGTTGGCGCGTTAGCCTCGACAGGCGCGGTGGATTTGTGGCTCATCGTCTTGCTACTTTCAGTTGCCGCAATTTTAGGCGACACGGTTAATTACTTCATCGGCTATCGGTTCGGCGACTACCTTGTGAAACATCAATCAAAAATCATCAAAAAGGAATATCTCGATAAAACGCACGATTTTTACGAACGCTACGGCGGACGAACCATTGTCATTGCGCGCTTTGTGCCGATTGTGCGCACCTTCGCGCCGTTTGTAGCAGGTATGGGAAGCATGACTTACTCGCACTTTATTACTTACAACATTGTTGGTGGCTTGGTTTGGATTTTTTCGCTCTCATTTCTTGGCTTTTTCTTTGGTGAGTTGCCGATTGTGAAGAAGAACTTTTCGCTTGTCATTTTCGCGATTATCTTTATTTCAATTTTGCCCATTGTTTGGGAACTTGTGAAAGCGAAATTTTTTCCAGAACGCTCGACGGAGTAAATGACAGAGACCATTAAAACTGATGTGCTCGTGATTGGAAGCGGAATCGCGGGACTTTTCTTCGCCCTTAAAGCCGCTGAAATTGGACAAGTTATTGTTATCACCAAAAAAGAACGCTCCGACTCCAACACGAATTGGGCACAAGGCGGAATTGCCGCTGTGCTTACACCCGAAGATTCCTTCGAAGCACACATTGCCGATACGCTCAATGCAGGCGCAGGGCTTTGCAACTTTGAAGCCGTCGAAACGCTCGTTAAAGAAGGTCCCAAACACGTCAAGGAGTTGATTGAACTTGGCGTCAACTTCACCACGAAAAATGGCAAACTGCACTTCGAGCGCGAAGGCGGACACTCGGCATATCGAATCGTTCATGCCGCCGACCTCACGGGCAAAGAAGTCGAACGTGCTTTACTTCAAAAAGCCGCTGAAAATCCGAACATTGCCATTCTTGAGCATCACGCCTCGATTGAACTCATCACCGAACATCACCTTCGCAAGAAAACCAACGACATCACTTGCTACGGCGTCTATGCGCTCGACACGCAAACAGGTCGCTTCAAAAAGTTTTTAGCCAAATTCACCATGCTCGCCACAGGCGGATGCGGACATGTGTATTTGCACACCACAAATCCCTCAATCGCCACAGGCGACGGCATTGCCATGGCGTATCGCGCAGGCGCGGAAATTCACAACATGGAGTTTATTCAATTTCACCCCACCACGCTTTACCACCCTGACGCAAAATCATTTTTGATTACAGAAGCCGTGCGCGGATTCGGCGGGGTTTTGCGCACCAAAGACGGACGCGAGTTTATGCACAAATACGACCCGCGAAAATCACTTGCCCCACGCGACATTGTCGCCCGAGCCATCGACAGCGAAATGAAAAAAAGTGGCGACGAGTTCGTTTATCTCGACATCACGCACAAGCCTGAAAGCGACATCAAAGAGCATTTCCCCAACATCTACGAGCGTTGCCTGATGTTCGGCATTGACATCACGCGCGAGATGATTCCCGTTGTGCCAGCGATGCACTACTCTTGCGGCGGCGTTGCGACCGACCTTTTCGCACGCACCACCATCAACCGCCTTTACGCCTGCGGCGAAGTTGCCTCAACAGGCGTGCACGGCGCAAATCGCTTAGCCAGCAATTCCCTGCTCGAAGCCCTTGTTTTCTCGCATCGCGCGTTCTTGAACATCAAAGAGAATTTGGCAGACGTGAAAAACACCGTGGAATTTCCCGATTGGGACGAAAGCGGCACGGAAAATCCCGAAGAGTGGATTCTCATTTCACACAATCGCCGCGAAGTCCAACAAGTGATGAACGATTACGTCGGAATTGTTCGAAGCGACTTGCGCTTAAAGCGCGCCGAACGCCGAATTGATTTCCTCAAAGAAGAAACCGAAGCCTACTACAAGAAAACTAAAGTTTCCGCCGAGCTTTTAGAACTGCGCAACATCATCAAAGTTGCCAGTTTGATTATCGAGAGCGCGATGAAACGCCGCGAATCGCGAGGCTTGCACTATACCACCGATTACCCCGAAAGAGACGACAAACATTTCCGCATCAACACGGTTCTGCGCTCGTTTTAGTCTCTATCGCAATGGTGCGTCTTCTTGCGCAATGAACATGTGAGGCTTGTTTAATGAAACATTCTTGACAGCATCGTGGAGAAAATTCACGAGCGGAAGAGTAGCGCGAAAAGTCTCGGCGACTTGCTTCGCAAAAAGCGGCACATAGATTTCTTCTTCATCAAATTCACGCGACACAAAAAACTGCTTGTGCTTTAAGTGCTCAATCATGGGGTGCGTTGCGTCGTAGCCTTTTGGATTGGTTTTCAATTTCTCGCCTTCAATTCCCTTGAAAAATTTCTTGAATGTCTTTTCCTCGATGATGCTTAAAAAGCGGTCCGACTCGTGCGCGATTTTCTCGCGAATGGCTTTCAGATGAGGAGGGGCGGGCATATACAAGCCGCCGCCTGCAAAAACGCCCCAACTCTCTTTGCTCGTCTTTGGCTCGATGTGCAGATAAAATCCGGGCAACTCAACGGCTTCGCTGGTGCGATTGGCAAGGTTGAACGCGGCGGCGATGTGGGTTTTATACGGCGATTTATCCTTTGAAAAGCGCACATCACGATGAATTCTGAAAATCGATTTTTTGGGATTGAAGGCATAATGTGGCAAGTCGGATTTGAGCATCGCGCCAAGTGTTGCAATTAAACATTGCATCGGAAACTTTACCTTCGTTTCATACTCCGTTTTGTGCGATTGAAACCACTCTTTTGTGTTGTTCTTCTTCAACTTTTTTAGAAACTGCATGGCTTCTTTCGGAAATCCGTGAAAGGGCGGAAATAGCATTTCCTCGTCGTTGAGTTCGGGCGGTCGGTGCATTTAAGTAAGCGTTTAATGCTTTAAGCAAAGGTAGTTCATGGTTCATGTTTATCAAAACAACAGCCGTCGTGGCGGCGGTGCAGTTTCCGATTCGCAAGGTTGTGTCGTATCTTTGAAAAAGTTTTTTAGGAGAATAATTTGTAGTTGTTCATGCAGTTTTGTCGTTCTACTGTTGTCGCTCTTGCGCTTTGTTGTTTGAGCGCGTGTCAGCCTCCGCCGCCGCAAGTTTCTGCGATTCGTGACCTTCTTCAACCCATTCAACTGATTGCGGGAAAGCCCGATACGCTCTTGCTCTCCGACCTTTTTTACGCTGAAACTTATTCCGTTCAATTCGAGCCTCATGCGCTTGTTCAAATTAGCCTTGACACTGCTACGCGAAAACTTGTGCTCTTTCCAAAAGAAGATGCTGAAGGCTTGATGTTGCTTGCATTTCGGCACGGCAACGGCGCGTATCAACTTCCCGTGTTCATCAAGCGACTGCAAACGGTTGTGTTCCGATATGAACCAAAGCCAAATGAAACGCGCGTTTTCTTGATGGGCAGTTTCAACAGTTGGAATCGCGCAAGTTTGCCAATGGCACTTGCAAATGGCGCGTTTGAGCGCACGCTCTCGCTTGATGCAGGGCGGTATGAATACAAGTTCGTTGTGGACGGCAAAGAAGTGATTGATGAGAAAAATCCTATCAAACAGCCCAATGGCTTTGGCGGATATAACTCCATCATCGAGGTGAAAACGCAAAACGCAAAACGCACATACCTTCACCCGATTGAATCGCGTGTGCGCAACGACCTGACAGAGCTGCACTTCGTTTATGAAGGGGACTCGACGAAAATTTTAGCCAGCGAAATTGTTGCCTTACAAGGCAATCAAGCCGTTCCGCCACAACAGCTTCAGATTGTTGAAAATCGGGTTATTGTAAAACTCAAACAGCGCGATTTGGTCGGTGAAAAAGTCGTGCGTGTGGCGGTTTCAAAAGGCGGAAATGTAACGCCAATGCAGACGGTTTATTTGCTGAACGGAAGACCAAAAGGCTCGGAAACGATTGCGCCCTTTGCTTCTAAATCGCCCGTGAAATCATGGAGTTGGAACGATGCCGTCATTTACTCGATTCTGATTGACCGCTTCGCCAATGGCGATAGCACCAACGACCGTCCCGTCAAGCATGATTCGCTTCTTGCGCCTGCTAATTGGAACGGTGGCGATTTGGCGGGCATCATTCAAAAGCTAGATGAAGGCTACTTCGATTCTCTTGGTGTGAATGTGCTTTGGCTCTCGCCCGTCAATCGCTCAACAGATGCGGCGTTTCGCGAGTATCCGCCGCCGCACCGCTACTACACAGGCTATCACGGCTATTGGACGACACACCACGAAGAAGTTGAGCCGCGCTTTGGCACGATGGACGATTTGAAACGCCTTGTTGCTAAAGCGCACGGGCGCGGCATGAAAGTGTTGCTCGATTTCGTGGCGAATCACACTCACGTTGAGCACCCTTTTTTCCAACAGCACCCCGATTGGTTTGGCACGCTCAATCTGCCTGACGGACGCAAAAACTTGCGGCTATGGGACGAGTATCGACTCACAACTTGGTTTGAACCGTATTTACCTTCGTTTGATTATTCAAAGCCCGAACCGCTGAAGGCGATGACCGATAACGCGGTTTGGTGGCTCAAACAAACAGGCATTGACGGCTTCCGACACGATGCCGTTAAACACATTCCCAACGAGTTTTGGCGCGAACTTACTCGCAAAATCAAATCCGAAATTGAGATTCCGCAAAAGCGACGCGTTTATCAAATCGGCGAAACCTTTGGCAGTTACGACTTGATTAAAAGTTATGTGAGCAACGGACAACTTGATGCACAATTTAATTTCAACTTGTATGACGCGGCGGTCTATGCCTTTGCTTCGCCACTTGGCGATTTCACCGCGCTTGCCGGAGAATTAGAACGAACGCACCGCATTTACGGCACATCACATTTGATGGGCAACCTCATGGATAGCCACGATAAAGTCCGATTCCCTGCGCTTGCCGAAGGCGATATTCGATTCGATGAAAATTCAGCCGAGCGCGCTTGGAACAATCCGCCAAAGATTGATGACGAGAAAACCTACGAGAAGGTTAAACTTTATCAAGCCTATTTGCACACGATTCCGGGGATTCCTGTCGTTTATTACGGCAATGAGATTGCAATGACGGGCGCGTCTGACCCTGACAATCGCCGCATGATGCGCTTCGGCAACACTATAACAGACGCCGAAAAAGATGTCTTTGCCGAAGTCCGACGCTTAATCAAGCTACGCAACACGCACAGCGCGCTCCGCTACGGCGACTTCCAGACGCTTCGTGTTTCAAAAGATGTGCTTGCGTATTTGCGTTCCGATTTGAACGAGCGCATTTTAGTGGTGCTTAATAAATCGGACTTGCCTCAAAAGGTGAGCGTGAAATTTCCAAGTTTTTATTACGCGAAAAATGTGCAAGACTTACAGACCTCCGAAGCATTGAGCCTTGCAGGTGATGAAGTCGGCGTGAGCCTTGCACCCTTTCAAGCCAAGATGTTCAAAGTGGACTAATCCACCGTGTGCGCCCGCAGATTAAAACAAAGCATAACCGAACTTCCTAACTTTTTAACAACAGGAGAGAAACAATGAGTGAACTCACAACGGCGAAAGCCAAATCTCGAAAGAAAAAATCGAACGCTTCGCCCAGCGACGTTGCGACGGAAGTAAAAAAAGCCTCCATCGCCCGCGAAGACTTCAAGGGCGGCGATGTTGAATCGCTGAAAAAAACATTCATCAATCGCATTCGTTACTCGCTTGCCAAAGATGAATACACCGTAACCGAACGCGACTGCTACAAAGCCCTCGCCTATACCGTCCGCGACCGCCTCGTCGACCGATGGATTAAAACCCAACAAACCTACTACAATCAAGACGCGAAACGCCTTTACTACCTTTCAATGGAATTTTTGACGGGCAGAACCTTAGGCAACGCGCTGATTAATCTCGGCATTGAGGAAAATGCGCGGAAAATGCTCGAGGAACTCGGCTACAACTTGGAAGAATTAGAAGAGCAAGAATTTGATGCGGGGCTTGGTAATGGCGGCTTGGGTCGGCTCGCGTCGTGCTTCTTGGATTCAATGGCGACCATGAGCCTGCCCGGCTACGGCTACGGCATTCGCTATGAATACGGCATTTTCTTCCAACACATTCGCAATGGTTATCAAGTCGAGACGCCTGACAACTGGCTACGCTATGGCAACCCTTGGGAAATCGAGCGTCCTGAATCGCTTTATCCCGTCAAGTTCTACGGCTATGTGCATCAATATGTCGATGCACGCGGGCAGTTCCGCGCGGAGTGGAAAGATGCTGAAATCGTGATGGCGATGGCATATGATACGCCGATTCCGGGCTACGGAAATAACACCGTCAATAACCTGCGCTTGTGGTCGGCAAAATCAACGCGCGACTTCAACTTTGATTACTTCAATCACGGCGATTACGGCAAAGCCGTTGCTGATAAAGTGCTAACCGAAACCATTTCCAAAGTGCTTTATCCTAACGACGCGACCGCCGTCGGCAGAGAGTTACGCTTGAAGCAGGAATTCTTTTTCGTTTCGGCATCACTTCAAGACATCATCTATCGCTATAAAAAAACGCATACCACCTTCGACGCATTTGCTGACAAAGTCGCAGTGCAACTCAACGACACGCACCCCGCGATTGGCGTCGCCGAGTTAATGCGCCTGCTTGTCGACGAAGAAGGTCTGGCGTGGGAAAAAGCGTGGGATATTACCGTGCGTACAATGGGCTACACCAACCACACCGTTCTGCCCGAAGCGTTGGAGCGTTGGTCGGTGAGTCTGATGGAAAAAGTCTTGCCGCGCCATTTGCAAATCATTTATGAAATCAATCGCCGTTTTCTCGAAGAGGTCAAGGCGAAGTTTCCAAACGATACTGACCTCTTGCGCCGCGTCTCGATTATCGAGGAAGGTCCAGAGCGCATGGTGCGCATGGCATATCTTGCCATTGTCGGCTCGCACAGCGTCAATGGTGTTGCGGCATTGCACAGCGAAATTTTGAAGGCAACGCTCTTCCGCGATTTCTTCATGATTTATCCTGAAAAATTCAACAACAAAACCAACGGCATTACACAGCGGCGTTGGCTCAAACTCAGCAACCCGAAACTCTCTAACCTTATCACGGAAAAGATTGGCGACGGTTGGATAACAGACCTCTACAAACTCAAAGGGTTGGAGAAGTTTGCCGAAGACAAAGCCTTTCAAAAGCAATGGCAAGAGGTTAAACTCGCCAACAAGGAGCGGCTCGCGGATTATGTGAGGCACAAATACAAATTGAAGTTGAATACCGACGCGATGTTCGATATTCAAATCAAGCGGATTCACGAGTATAAGCGTCAGCTCTTGGACGCGCTTCATGCGATTTACCTTTACAATCAAATCAAGCGCAATCCGAAAAAGGACGTTGTGCCGCGCGTGATTATGTTCGGCGGAAAAGCGGCTCCCGGCTACTTCAAGGCGAAACTAATCATCAAGTTCATCAACTCGATTGCTGATGTGATTAACAACGACCGCGAGGTCGGCGATAAGCTCAAAGTGTTGTTTCTTGAAAACTATTCGGTGTCGCTGGCGGAAAAAATTATTCCGGCGGCGGATTTATCGGAGCAGATTTCAACCGCAGGCATGGAAGCAAGCGGCACGGGCAATATGAAATTCGCTTTGAACGGCGCGCTCACTATCGGCACGCTTGATGGCGCGAATGTGGAAATGGCGGAAGAAATCGGGGCGGAAAATATGTTCATCTTTGGATTGACCGTCGAAGAGGTTGCCGCTAAAAAGCAAAGCGGCTACAATCCGCGCACCTACATTGGCGAATCGCCCGCTTTGAAGGAAATCCTTGAAATGATTGCCGCAGGCGTTTTTGCACCAACGGAACGAGGCATTTTCCAACCCATTCTCGATGAACTGCTCAATGTCGACAAATACTTTGTGTGCGCCGATTTTGAAGCGTATATCAAAAAGCAACAAGAAGTCGACAAAGTCTATCGCGATAAAGCGGAGTGGACGCGCCGCGCTATTCTTAACGTCGCACGCATGGGCAAATTCTCGACCGACCGCACGATGAAAGAATATGCCGAAGAGATTTGGGGCATTAAACCGATTATCGTTGATGCACCAAACGGCAAGTAATCCATGAAGTTAAAATCACGAAGTCATCGTTGCAACAAACGGAACAATGGGTGAGCAAGGGGCGAGCACATCGCCCCTTTTGCATTGAGTTTTTCTGTTCGGAGTTTATCGCGAGGGTTCGCTCAATTTTTCTAAGAACGCGTCGGAGGGAATGACGCTTTTGTATTTCTTTTTCGCCGCATTGGCTTCGGCAGCCGTGGCAAAGCGACCGACGCGCACGCGATACCGAATGGCTTTCCCGACTTGTTTTTCCATCACGGTTGCGGCTAATCCGAGTTTGCCAAATTCCTCAACAATCGCAACTGCATTTTCGCGCGTTGGTTGAGAAGCAACAATGATGGTGTATCCGCCTTTGCTGAGGTCAATTGTGGTCAGTTCCGTCGGTAAGTCTTTGGCGGCTTTGGTGATGTTTTTCAAAAGCATGCCGTCGGCTTTTATCGTTGAACTATCCATCTGGGAGGGCTTTTTCGGGATAGATTTTTCGGCGAGAATGCGCTCGGCTTCGGCACGGGCGGCGGCGGCTTTTTCGGATTCAATCTTGGCGCGGTCAACGGGTGTTGGCGGCGCGGGTGGCGTGAAGGATATTGATTCATACTTCATCACAATAAAGGCAATGATGACCGTAAAGAAAACAATCGCCGTTGCGATGGCAATGTTGCGTAAAACGGGTGCTTCTTTATCTTCTGGCGCATCATCAACCCAAGTAGATGGGTCTTCGGTTGAAGACGGCACAGGTGCGGGTGGTGAGACGTCAAGGAGGGGTTTATAGGGGGCTTTAGTCGGGACAGCCGCCTCATATTGAAACGGCTTACCGTTTTCGTCAGTAGCGTTTATAGCCTTTCGTCTTGCCATGTTCCTCTCGTCTTCTGATTCAGGCGGAGCTTTGGCGGCGGCGGCAAGTGCCACAAAGAGCGGCTCTCTTTCCGCAGGCATAACATTGGTATTCGGAGAAGAAGGTTCGTCTACTTCCTCAAAAAGCGAATTTTTACTTTCAGATGAAGACATTGATGGCAAACTCGGCTCATCAATCGGCGAGAGCGCGGGCGATTTCAAAAACGAAGCGTCGGCGTCGGACGGCGACAGTTCAGCGACAGACTCATTCGCCGCAACCAACGGTTCGGATGCATGAGTCGTTTTCGGCTCTGTATAAATCGGCTGATTCGCAACAGGCTGATTCGCAACCTCCTGACTGGGTGTTTGAGCGGCAGGTGTTGACTCGTGCCGTTCCGAAATGGTTACGGGTAAGAGCCCAACAAATGGTTTATCCAAAAGTTTAGACAAGGTCGGCGACTGCTTGAACATCAACCCATCGCGCTCTGTGCGTGTGAATTCGCCTAATTCACCCATCTGCAACGACCCACGCACTTCTACCACTTTTTCAACGACGCGCGCAAATCCTTTTGCAAACTTCTGCGCGACCTCTTCTTCCAACTGTAATTGCTCAACGCCAACTTCAAATACCAAGCCGCCTTCCGACAACACCTCGCGATTAAGTTTGATTTCATAGCGCGGCGGCACAAGCATCAATTTTCCATTGACTTCACGCGGTTCAGAGGGAACATGCACGCGCTGTAAAACGCCTAACTCCGCTAATCGCGCTTCGCCATTGAGCACTAATTCTTCTGCGATTTTTTGAAATACCGCTTCCAACCACCCGACCACTTCTTCTTCGGGGTATCCTAACGCAGGTGCAAGCGATTTTGCAAAAATATCGTCCATGAATTCAACTGATTGTTAAGTTCGAGCGAATATACGCCATTCGGCAAATAGTTTGAGCAAGCCCATTACCTCACAAACTCATCGTTCTTCCAAATACCTTCGAGCACGACCTTGCCGTTTTTGTCATACAGCGTGCCTTTGCCTTCACGTTTGTCGTTCTTCCATTCGCCAACATATTTCTCGCCTGTCGTGAAAAAATAAGTTCCAACGCCACTCCGATAATCATTTTCATATTCGCCATCGTAAATGCTTCCATCTTTCCAAGTGTAGCGACCTGTGCCGTGCTTACGATTGTCTTTCCAAGTGCCAACATAAATGCTTCCTGTGGAGAACGACCCCGACCCGTAGCCATTGGCTTTGCCGTCTTTTACATCACCAACATAATAAACCAAGTTTCCGCGCGAGGTCTTGAACTCTAATTTCCCGATAGAACGCGCTTTTTCGGCAAGTTCCTTTTGAAGCATAGCCAGTTCTTGCTGAAGAATATCATATTCTTGATTCATATCGCGCAGCTGGTTGTCGCGTGAGCGGACATCTTCCTCACGCGCAAGAAGCGAGCGAAGCGTTTGTTGCATTTTTCTGCGAAGCGTCTCAAACTCCTCACGCCTATTTTGGCGCAGGCTATCGCGATTGCTGATGAAGGCTTGTGCGCGTTGCATCAACAAAGATTGCGCAAACAGCGAATCCGCTTGCTCGAAGACGCTCAACGCCAATGAATCGTTGCCCGCCAAAAGAATCGAATCGCCGAGCGTTTCCAACCGAAAATAAAGGAGCGAATCCTGCTGTTTTGCCACAAGGCTTTTGAGGTCATTTCGTTCAGAAGCAACCCGCGCAAGGGCAATTCCAAGCCCAATGCAAATCACCGTTAAAACTCCAACTAAAATCAATAATAGTTTCTGCATCATTTAATCGCCGTTAATCGCCGATGTTAATTCTTGGAATTTTATTTTCAACATTTCGGAAGTCAAGTCCAACAAACACATTCAAACGAATAATATGCGTTCGAGCGTATTCAAAGCCCGAACGCTCCTGCCCGAAAGTCCACATGTGCCCACCGAAAAATGTAACATTCTCGTTAAGGATATAGCCAATGCCTGTATAAATACGGAAGTCCTCAAACGGATTCATGATAATGTTATCGCCCGATTGCATGAAAATTTCCGCGCTCGGGGCAATGAACCATGTGCCTATATCAATTTTTGGCTTGTTAAGCGGCACATAAAAGAGAAATTTATATCGATAGCGATTGTTGAACTCCGTTGTAGAGCCGATCGCATTGCTTCGTCGCCAACGATTCTCAAATCGGAACTGATGATAAATTTTAACGCGGTCAATGTTCATGCTGAATAGCCACTGTTGCCAAATACGCGGCTCATAGACAACGGTCTCAAAATTTGGATTGCCCGGACT
>CALGMC010000128.1 GCA_937959145.1 uncultured Chlorobiales bacterium | reverse complement strand
CGCACTCTTGGAGTTAGAACAGCGCAAAGCGCAACTCATCAGAGCGCAAGCCATTTATGACCAAGCGCGAATCCGTCTGAACGATTGCGTCGTGCGTAGTCCGATTGACGGTATTGTATTGGATAAGCCCGTCGATGAAGGTCAAGTGATTATGGGCGGATTGAACACCGTCTCAGGCGGAACAACGATTGTTACGATTGCCGACATGAGCCGCGTTTATGTTTATGCCAATATCGACGAAGTCGATGTGGGAAAAATCAAACTTGGACAAGAGGCACAAATCGTTGCCGATGCGTTCCCCGAAGAAAAATTCGTCGGCAAAGTCTTGCGCATTGACCCGCTTGCCAAAGTCGAGCAAAATGTAACGCGCTTTCCCGTTGTGATTGAAGTTCCAAATCCGAAAAATCGACTGCTTGCAGGCATGAATGCAACGGTTACGATAACGGTCTATGATAATCCAAACGCGCTCGTTGTGCCTGTCGAAGCCCTAAAAGAAATGAAGGAGAACATCGGCACAGAGCGAGTTACCATGAATTTCGGTGGACGCAGAGAAGCTAAACGAGAGTTGCCCGATTCGGTGCGACAAGCACGCCGCAAGCGATTTGAAGAACGAATTGCGTCAGGCGATTCCTCTGCTATGCGTTGGCTGGAAGGCGCAAAAGGCAAACGTCGACTCGTGATGCTTAAAGATTCCACAGGCGAAGCCGTTCCAAAGCCCGTTTTGATTGGCGAACAAACCGCTGAATATGCCGAAGTCCTGCACGGCTTGAGGGAAGGCGACGAAGTCGAAATCACCTTTTTCTCGCGCGCACTCATTGAAGGACAGCAGTTCCAAGACCGCATGCGCTCAAGCACAGGCTTCGGCGGCGCACAGCCTTCGCGCGACCAACGCCGAGAAATGCGCCGAAATTAACCCAACGCAACGCGCACATTTTTTCATCGCGCTTCCGTATCTTCCCAAAATTCGCCGCGAAATTGCTCGCGGCGTTCACATTTCCTTGAAAACTGATTTATGTCCGAAACGCTTTCTGAACAACATCTCGACAAAACCTATAACCCTCAAACGGTTGAAGCCAAGTGGAGCGTCCCGCATTTTGAAACGCTCGGCATTACCAACGCTGAAAGCGCACCGGTCTTGCGCGGCGAAAAAAAACCGTTCACCATTCTCATGCCGCCGCCGAACATCACGGGCAGTCTGACAATGGGGCACGTGCTCAACCATACAATTCAAGACCTCTTCATTCGCTACTACCGAATGATGGGCTATGAATCGCTCTGGCTTCCCGGCACCGACCACGCAGGCATTGCGACGCAAACCCGTGTCGAGAAAGAACTTCGCAAAGAGAAAAAAACACGATACGATTTAGGACGCGAAAAATTTTTAGAGCGCGTTTGGCAATGGCGCAACGAATACGGCGACCTGATTCTCAAACAACTACGCAAACTGGGCGACTCCGCCGACTGGCGACGCAACCTCTTCACAATGGACGAGAGTGCCTCGAAAGCCGTTACGCATACATTCATTAAACTCTACAACGACGGCTTGATTTATCGTGGCAAACGCATTATCAACTGGTGCCCCGCTTCGCAAACCGCGCTCTCCGACGAAGAAGTCATCATGAAAACGCAAACCGATAAACTTTATTTCGTGCGCTACTTCTTCAAAGACGACCCCGAAAAGTTTATCACCATTGCCACCGTTCGCCCCGAAACCATGCTTGCCGACGTTGCCGTTGCCGTCAATCCTAACGATGAGCGTTACCAATCTTTCATTGGCAAAATCGTGCTCGAGCCGCTCACCAAGCGCGAACTGCCTATCATCGCCGATGACTATGTCGAGGCGGAGTTCGGAACAGGCGCGCTGAAAATCACGCCTGCGCACGACCCGAACGACTACCAAATCGGATTGCGACACAACTTGCCCTTCATCTGCGCCATTGATAAAACCGGAAAAATCGAACAAGGCTTCGGCGAACTTTCAGGATTAGACCGATTCGTCGCGCGCAAAAAAGCCGAAGAAATGTTGCAAGCCCAAGGCAACTTGGAAAAGGTCGAAGACTACACGCATAATGTCGGCTATTCAGAACGCGCCGATGTCGTCGTTGAGCCGTATCTGTCCGAGCAATGGTTCGTGAAAATGAAACCGCTTGCTGAACCTGCTTTGAAGGTCGTTGAAGAGGGTCAAATCAAATTTTATCCAGAACGATGGGTGAATACGTATCGGCACTGGCTGTTGAACATTCAAGATTGGTGCATTTCGCGCCAACTTTGGTGGGGGCATCGCATTCCCGCTTATTATGCGCCTGATGGAACTTATGCTGTTGCAACAACCAAAGAAGAAGCCTTCGCCAAACTCAAAGCGCAAAATCCTTCGCTGACACTCGACGAAGTCGTGCAAGACGACGACGTGCTCGACACGTGGTTTTCCTCGTGGCTCTGGCCCCTGACCACGCTCGGATGGGACGGCACAAACTCACTTGAAACCGACGACTTCAAAGCCTTCTATCCAACCTCAACGCTCGTCACCGGACCTGATATCATCTTCTTTTGGGTGGCGCGCATGATTATGGCAGGCTTGTATTTCAAAAAAGAAATTCCGTTTCGCAACGTCTATTTCACCAGCATCATTCGCGACGGACAAGGGCGCAAGATGTCCAAATCGCTTGGCAATTCGCCCAACCCGCTCGACATCATCGAAAAATACGGTGCCGACGCCTTGCGCTTCACCACGATTTATCTTGCGCCGCTCGGTCAAGACGTGCGCATGGAAGTTACCAAAGACCAAGACACGCCGCAGGTTGAACAAGGTCGAAACTTCGCCACGAAAATTTGGAACGCCGCCCGATTCCTGTTGATGAATCGTAACGACATTTTCAACGGCGTTGATGAATTTGCATCGCATTACGCCGCCTTCTCACCCGAACGCTCAACATTCAATCTCACTGAACGATGGATATTTTCGCGGCTCAATCAAACCTTAGAGCAGTATCACAAAGCCGTCACCAATTTCCGCGTCAACGATTTAGCCAAACTCGTCTATGACTTCATTTGGGGCGACTTCTGCGATTGGTTCATTGAGGCAATGAAAGTCAATCTTCAAACGGCTTCATCGACCGAAGAGAAGAAAAACATCTTGTG
>CALGMC010000127.1 GCA_937959145.1 uncultured Chlorobiales bacterium | reverse complement strand
TGCGGCGATGAATGTCCATTTGTGCGCGCCAAGATTCGTGAAGATTGGGCAATTCCCGACCCGAAACACATGGAGCCCGAAGAGTTCCGCAAAGTGCGCGATTTAATTGAAGCGAAGGTCAAAGACATGCTCGCGCGAATTTAACATAACGACAAAAGCGTTGTGAGTAGCGAAGTTGCCTTTCATTCTTCTTTTAGATTCCTCGTGTTGCTCGTAATGACTGAGTAATGAGTAATGATGAACGAATGGGTCATTCTGAACGGAGCGAAGCGAAGTGAAGAATCCAATTCTAATGATGAACGGAATTCTTCACTATCCATTCTTCACGCTTCATTCTTCACTATTTCACCAGCATCATTTTTTTGGTTTCCACTTGATTGCCCACTTGCAAGCGATAAAAGTAAGTCCCCGATGCCAGCGCATAGCGAGCGGCGTTCAGCGCGTAAGTGTATGTGCCTGCCGCCTTGCGTTCATTGACGAGCGTGGCGACTTTGCGCCCAAGCACATCGAAGAGTTCTAAACGAACTTCACCTGCGGTTGGAATTGTGTAGCGAATGGTCGTCGTCGGATTAAATGGGTTGGGATAATTTTGTTCCAAGTTGAAATCAGCAAGTTTTGAAGGTTTCGGAGTCGGCGCAGAAACTTGTCCAATCGGACGGAGTTTGCGTTCATAGACGCCATTGCCGAAAGTCGCCGCGCGCATGGTGCGATTCGGTCGGGAGAACTGCAAATCTAAAATCATGGCGGTTGGCATGCCTCTGTCCCAAAGTTCCCAAGAGCCGCCGTTCAAGCGGCGGTAAACGCCCAAATCTGTGCCGATATAGACATCATCAGGAAAATCGCCGTCGAGCGCGACACATTGAACGGGAATATCAGGCAAGTTGCTTGAAATATCTTGCCAAGTTTCGCCGGCGTTGGTGGTTTTGTAGACGTGCGGATTGCCGTAGCCTGAATAAGTGAGGTAAGCAATTTTGCTATCGCGCGGGTCGACATAAAGGTCGGTCGGGTAGCGGTCAGGCATTCCGAGTTGGGTGCGATTGACCCAAGTCGTGCCACCGTTGGAAGAAAAGAAGACTTCGCACAAGCCGTTGGAAGTTGTTGCGGTTGAAGTGCCTGTGGCGGCGTAGAGCGTGTCGGGGTTTGTCAAAGAAGCCGCTATGGCTGAAATGCGGTTGCCGTTGAGGGGTTGATTGTTGTTTGTCGCAAACCAGTTCAAGCCACCATCAGTGGTTTTGAAGAGTTTGGTTGCGCCTGCATAAAGAATGTTCGGATTGGAAGGCGAGATAATCAAAGGCGCGATGAAATTAGCATTGCTCGAGCCGCCCTCGATGCCGTTCGTTGCGCTGTTCCAATTTGCGCCGCCGTTGGTGGTTCGGTAGATGTCGAGATAAACGTATTCAAGGTAGGCGGTTTGATTGTTTTGCGCGTTGATGGCGCACCAGCCGCCGTCGCCACCAAAGACTTTGTTCCAAGCGCGTGAGCCTTCGTATTTGAGCGTGCCGTTGTCTTGCAAACCGGCGTAAGCGAGGTTGGAATCGGAAAGGGACGTGGCAAAGCCGTTGTAAATTTGTGTGGTTTGGTATCCGCCGTTTCGTCCTCTGAAAGTTTCGCCGCCATCAGTGGTTTCAAAGATGCCGCCGTCGGTAGCAAGAAACATACGGTTGGGGTTAGAGGGGTGAAAGACGATGGCGTGATGGTCGGCGTGGGCATAAATAGGCGAGCCTTCTTCGCCGCCGGGTTCAATCACGCCTTGAAAGTAAGCATACCATTGCGACTTGCGCGTAAGCGTTGCGCCGCCATCGGTGGATTTGTAGAAGTCTAATCCGCTGACGAAAACAATGTTTGAATTTTCGGGGTGGACGGCAATCGCATTGTCATACCACGATTGAGAGGCGGCATATTGCTCGGTGGATTGAAGCGTCCAATTTGTGCCGCCGTTTGTGGTGCGATAAACGCCGTGCACGCCGCGCGTCTGTGCATGACCAATACCAGCATAAACGACTTCGATGTAGCCTATAACTCTCGGTGCGGCGTAAAGCGCAAGCGCGGTTCTGCCGAAGTTCGTTGTTGGAAGTCCGCCTGAAAGTTTCGTCCAAGTTGCTCCAGCGTTAGTGGTTTTGTAGAGTCCGGGATTCGGCGCGGTGTTGAGTTGCCCGCACGCGGCATAAAGTACGCTGGTATCAATCGGATTGATGACGATGTCCATCGCCGCAGGCACATTGAGCGAGAGCGTCCAAGTTGCGCCGCCGTTTGTGGATTTATAGACGCCGTCGCTCGTTGCAGTGTAAAGCGTTTGCGAGTTTCTGGGGTTAATCACAATGCGCTGAATGGCTTTGTATTCTTCGAGCAACCAATTCAACCCGGTTTGCGACCAAGTGTTGCCGCCATCGGTGCTTTTCAAAATACCAATGCCGTAAGTGGCTCTTGCGCCGGGCGTGCCGACCATTCCTGGCTGGTTGTGGCGACGAAACTCGCCTGTGCCGATATACATCACATTCGGATTCGTTGTGTCAATCACAATCGCGCTGACGGAGACGGCGGGAAAGCCCGTTTCAACATATTGCCAAGCGTTTGCGCCTGCACCTGCGGTTGTGGTTTTCCATAAGCCACCTGACGCCGCGCCTGCCCACATCGTATCGGGGTGAAGCGGATGAATGGCAATGGCGCGCGTGCGTCCGCCCACGTTGTTCGGTCCTAAACTTTGCCAAACCGTGCTATCGGGCGAGCGAAGCGCAACCAGTTCGCTTTTGCTGTATTGATAGGCTTGCTCGAACTTTTTGTAATCAATCAATTCGTTTGGATAAGCGCGCTGACCATACCACCACTCAAACGCCGCGCCCGCAAAGCCATTGACAAGGTCAGGCTTTTTGTTTGCCTTGCGTGCAATGCGCTCGGCATAAAGTGAGTTCTCGGCTGTGGAAGTGTTTATTTGGTAGATGAAGTAACCGAATAGCGTTGCCACAAGAAGCAGAAGGGAAGCGATAAAGATGACTTTTTTCATTTCAGGTATCTTTGTGCCAAGAGTTAGCGTTCAAAAATTCAGAAAATCGATGCAAGATAGAAAAGAAATCGAGAGTTGGGTATCGCAAGCGCGAGAACGGTGCGAAACCGAACCTGAACAGGCAATCGCAATCGCTGAAAAAGCCTTGAAGCATTTAAGCCAAAGAGACTTGAAAGCGCGTGCCGAAGCACTCTACGCAAAAGGCGTTGCGCTCTATCGCATGAACGATTTTCAATCTGCGGAAAATGCCGTCGAGCAAGCCAAAACCTTGTATGAACAAATCGGCGATTCAGCAGGCGTTGCCTCTTCTTGGAACACCATTGGCAACATCGCCCTTGCCGTCGGAAATTATGCGAAAGCGTTGGACGCCTATCAGAAAAGTCTGAAAATCTGGACGGACGTTGGCAACACGAAAGCCCTTGCCACCTTGCTAAGCAATCTCGGCAATGTGTATTACAACCTTTCCGATTATCCCACTGCGTTGGAATATCATCAACATGCTTTGGGCTTGCGAGAAAAACTCGGTGATGAAAAAGAAATCGCCCTATCGCTCAACAATCTTGGTGTGGTGTATGCCGACTGCGCCGACTACGAGTGTGCAAAAGAAATCTTCGAGAAATGCCTCAAACTCAAAGAGAAATTTGCCACGCCGACCGCGCTCGCATCAAGCTACATCAACTTGGCAAACGTTCTGCGTAATTTAGGCAAGAGAGAAGAAGCGAAATCTTGTTACGAAACATCGGAGCGGTTTTATCAAGACGCGGGAAGAGAAGCGGGCGTTGCCATCGCGCTACATGGCTTAGGAAAGATTTATCTCGAGGAAAATCGCAATAAAGAAGCCAAAGCCTACATCGCAAAGAGCATCGAGATTTTTGAGCGAAGGGGAATGAAACGCGAATTGATGCTTGCGTTTCTCTCTTTGGGAAAAGTCTATGCCTCGCTCCAACAAGTTGACTAACTAAAAGTTGACTAACTGACTTCGGTTCTGCCTT
>CALGMC010000126.1 GCA_937959145.1 uncultured Chlorobiales bacterium | reverse complement strand
CACGGCGGCTTGAATGGAATCCAAACGCGAGTTGACGCCTAAGTATTCGTGCGTGTATCGGATTTTTGCGCCGTGTTGTGCAATCATTTTGAGTTTCCCGAAGAGTTCTTCGTCGTCGGTGAAGATTGCGCCTGCGTCGCCGAAAGCCCCAAGATTTTTTGCGGGGAAGAAACTCGTGGTGCTAATGCGTCCGAACGTTCCAACTTTCTTGCCTTTGTAGGTTGCGCCGAAGGATTGCGCATTGTCTTCGATAACATTCAATCCGTGTTCGCAAGCGATATGCGTAATGCGGTCGATTTCCGCCGCTTGTCCGTAGAGATGCACGGGCATGATGGCTTTGGTTTTTGGCGTTATGGCGTTTGGGAGCAATGCGGCATTGAGGTTGAAGGTGCGCTCGTCGATATCGACATAGCGCGGCGTTGCGCCGACGAGCAAAATGGCTTCGACCGTTGCGGCGAATGTGAATGGGGTTGTAATCACTTCGTCGCCCTTGCCAATACCTAACGCCATGAGCGCGATTTGCAGTGCGTCTGTCCCGTTGGCGCACCCGACGGCGAAACGAATTCCAAGATATTTTGAGAGCGCGCATTCTAACTCTCCGACCACTTGTCCGTTGATGAAACTTGCGCTCGAGATAACTTTCTCGATTTCTGCATCGAGTTCAGGCTTTAAGCGGTTGTGAAGCGAAACGAGGTCGACGAGTTGAATCGTCTTTGAAAGCGTTGTCGTCATGGGTTTTGTTTGGTTAAATCTCTATGGCTTAACAATTCATTGCAATTTACATTTCCTTGAAAGAAGAAATAAATTTTCCGTATCAAATGGGCGATTTGGACGATTTTAGATTCTGTAACATTACTGATTATCGGCACTTACAGCCGTTTATTGTTCAAGAAAATGTTTGCTTTTAGATATTTGAGGGCGTAAATTGAGTGCAGAAGTAGAGGGCATCGCCGCCGAACCTTGCAAGAAGTATTCGCAATGCACGGCGCATTGAAATTTCGTCGGTAACTTTTTTCAGTAACTTAAACGTAGTTTCATTTCGCTAAACAACATTTATTCAGAGGAGAATCAACTATGCCAGAATCAACTGCAATGGCGCAAGGCACGGGCGACGCAATCCGCGTGCTCCCGACCGCACTCGTCTATCACTTCACGCTTCCGCACACGATTGACTTTCTTCCCGAAGTTACCGAGTCGCTTGGCATGCGTGTGAATTTGAAAGACACCGGCAAGAATGTTTTCGAAACTTTCGGTGACTACATCAAAGGAGATTTGAAGTGGGAGCACATCGACAACGACGAACAACGCCGTATGAACGATTGGCTCACGGCTTGGATTGTGCTCAGCACCAGTTGGCCCTATATCCCGATTCTTGGTATTTACAGCGGCTTCAAGCTTGGCGCGGATATGGTCAAAGGTGATGAATCGCAAAAATGGATGGCGGGTATTCTTTCGCTTCTTCTCACGGCACCGTTTAATGTGATTATGGGCATGTATGAAGCGGCGAATTTCACTTCGGCGCGTATTCGCGAACAAGGTTTGGATAAAGCCTTCCTTGAAATGGCGGATAAAATCCCGACCACTTTGAGCGCGGGCATGTCGGAAGAAGACAAGAAATATCCTGTCAATACTTTTGCTGACGGCGCAACCAAAGCCGTTACCAACGTGATGATGGCACCGTTCCTGCCTTTGATGGGCACTTATCGCGTTACCTGCACAATTGGCGACTTAACACACCGCGACCGTAGAATTCAGTTCATCTCAATGCTTCTCGGCGCACCAATTTTAGCAACGATTGGACTGCCGTATTTCGCACTCGTTCAATCGGGCGATGTGGCTAGAAAAATCGCGACCGAAGGCAAACTCGTCAACTGGGTTTCCAAATTCTTGGGCGACGCGGGCGATGCGGTTAAGTCTATCGGCAAACAGTAACACTTCGGCTCAAACAAAAAATCAAAAAGCCTCGCATCTCGCGAGGCTTTTGCATTATCAAGGAGTTGTTCTCACGAAATCAGTTGCAGTGAATCTTGAACGCCGAGCGATTCATAAATTTTGAGCGTCGCCCGCGAGTTGTTCAACGTGTAAAAATGAATGCCTCTTACGCCGTTGCTCACCAAATCGCTTACCTGTTCCGTTGCCCAATGCACGCCGACTTTCTCGACGTCTTCATCAGTTTTCGTGCGATAAATTGATTTAAGCAATCGTGCTGGGAAGCGCGTGCCGGGCGAAAGTTCCGCCATTCGGTTCATGCCGTTTTTGCTTGTAATCGGCATAATCCCTGCAATGATTGGCACCTTAATTCCTGCTAATTCGCACCGCTCGACAAAGTCGTAAAACTCGTGATTGTCAAAAAAGAGTTGGGTTACGATGAAATCTGCACCTGCGTCGACTTTCATTTTCAAATACTCAATTTCTTTGAGCCGATTCGGTGTGGCAGGATGTCCTTCGGGAAAGCCTGCTACGCCGATACACATCTTCGGAAAATGTTCGCGAATGAAGGTAACAAGTTCTGAGGCATATTTGAAGTCTTGATGAAGCGGATTCCAATCGGGAATGTTTTTCGGCGGGTCGCCGCGAAGCGCGAGAATGTTCGCCACGCCGTTTTCGTCGTAGCGTTTTAGGATTTCAAAAATTTCTTCTCGGCTCGAGCCAACGGTGGTCAGGTGAGAAACGACCGTCAAGTCGGTTTCCTTCTGGATTCTCACCACAAGGTTGTGCGTGCGCTCGCGCGTTGTACCGCCTGCGCCGTAGGTTACGCTGACGTGCGAGGGTTTCAACGGGATCAATTCCTTGATGGTTTGGAAGAGTTTTTCCCAATCGGCTTCCTGCTTGGGCGGGAAAAATTCAAAACTGAACGTCGTTTTGTGTTGCGCTAAAAAATCTTTGACGAGCATGGCTGATTCGTGATGTTAAGAAATTATGTATTAAAGGTTTTGAACGGGCTTATCTTGAAGAATATCAAAAAAGCGTTTTGCGTATTGCAAAAAAGATACGACGAACAACGCACTCGCCAAGTAAATCGTTATTTCTACCGCCAATTTCAAGCCTTCTGATTGATAAGGATAAACTGTGCCGCCGATTGCGCCAGCCAAAAATCCAACCGCCCATTTTCCCGCAGGCAAAGCCGTCGTAATCACGTGTTTTTTTTGCTTGGCGTAAATACCTCCTAAAAAAATAATCGCGTCGCGCACCACAACTAATGCGACAAACCACAAAGGAAGTTCACCCCGATACAACAGATACAATCCCATCAATGCCGTGCTGAGTTTATCGGCGAGTGGGTCTAAAACTTTTCCCAACTCCGAAACGGTGTTCGTCCATCGTGCCACTCTGCCGTCGAACCAATCGGTTGAAATTGCCAATAACACGACCGCAAAAGCAATTACTTTTTCATCTCGTTCATAAAAGTAAACAAATGGCAAAAAAAGCAAGATGCGCAAGAGCGAGAGCGCATTCGAAAGCGTTAAAATTTTTGTTGACGATGAATTCGCTTTTGAACGCTTTACCTCGTCAAGTTGGTTAAAATCCTCAATAGTTTTCATTCAGAACCTAAAAAAATTAGCACATGATTCCGAATAAATATACAGCATTAGAGCGATTACAACTCTTTAAGCCCGTCGCCACTTGGGGCGTGTTGAAAGCCGCCTTGATTGAAGAGTGTGAACTTTCGGGAGAGCCGCTTGGCGAAGAACCGACCGACGCGCAAATCCGCGAATTTGCCGACCTTATCGGATTCAAGAAGTGTGAAAACGATGGGTGCGACTTGTGGTATAACGCCGATAAAGGTTGGTTTGCACATCACGATGGCAAAAACATCTGCCGTATGTGCGCCGTCGCCGAAGGGATTGAGGTTGATTTTTAACCTTTTCCTCCACGTTGTTTTGGCAAAAGGATTGATTTTTATTATCCCAAAAGAATTTTAATTTCTTTGAGAACTTAATCTCAATTTAGCTTCATGACCGACGTGATGCTTACCACCATGAAATCTTCGTTCAGATATACTTCGCTTCTTGCGCCGCTTTTGATTATTCTGCTTTCAGGATGTCGCTCGTCAGAGCCGATTGAAACTGCGCCTGCACTTCGCTCGGAGGTATCCGAATTAGTCAGGCAACGCGCCGTGAACCTGCTTGTTTCGGGAGAAATTTTCGCCGCCAAAGAGCAACACGCACAAGCGATTTTGGAATTTCAAGACGCACTCAAACTCATGCCGAATGAAGCGGCGATTCATTTTGCGATTTCAAAATCGTATCGCGCCTTGCGCAAGTCAGAATCCGCACTTTACTACGGCAAAAAAGCCGTCGAGCTTGATTCATCGAACAAGTGGTATAACGAACTTTTGGGAAATCTTTATTTTGATACGCAAAACTTCGCCGCCGCCGCCGAACAGTTTGAACTCTTTTCGCTTAAAGACCCGCAAAGTTCTTCTGCCCTGTATCAACTTGCCGCCGCACAAGTCGCAGGCGGACAGATGCAAGAAGCCCTCAATACTTACACACGCTTAATAGGACTCGTTGGATTAGACCTTGACGTGCTTTACAAAAAGTTGCTTCTGCAAATCCAACTCAAAATGGATAACGAAGCCGTTTTTACGTTGATTGAGATGATTGTTTCTGACCCTGAAAACTTGGACTTGTATCAGATGCTCGGCGAACTTTACATCAAACTCGGACGCTACGACGACGCCCTACGCGCATACCGCGACCTTCTCGATCGCAATCCTAACGACCTACGTGCCCTCGTCGCCTTTTGCGAAATTTATACCAAGCAAAAAGATTGGAACGGCTTCGAAGCCACTGTCAATGACTTGTTCGTCAATCCCGGCTTCACGAAAGAAGATAAACTCAACATTGGTTACCTCTACATCGAGCGCGCTGAAAAAGATACGGCTATGCTCAAGCCGACGGAAATCGTCATGCTTCGCTTACAAAAAGCCTATCCGAACGAATGGCAACCCTACTGGTTTTTGAGCATCATTTACCTTCGTGAGCGAAACTATGCGGCGGCGATTCCTCAACTCAAACGCTTAACCTCCCTGAAGCCGGATTTCGCACCTGCTTGGGAAAATTTAGGCATTGCCTATCTCTCGATGGACGAAAACACATCGGCAATTAACACCTTCAAATCCGCTCTTGAAAAAGCCTCAAAGCCTTCGTTTCGCATGAAGGTTTTGCTTGGCACATCGCTCAATCAAGCTTATCGCGACGAGGAATCCGTGCGAATCTTGACCGAAGCACTCTCGCAGATGGAAACGGAAGATACAAGTAGCATCGTTCAAGCCTATAGCACGTTGGCATTGAGTTACGAGCGTTTGAAGCGATACGACGAAAGCGAGCGGAGCTATGAAACCGCATTGCTTTACGAGCCCGATAACGCCTTGGTGCTCAACAATCTTGCGTATTCTTATTCGGAGCGCGATAAAGAGTTGCCTCGCGCCTTAGAAATGGCGAAAGTCGCCGTCGCCAAAGAGCCTAATAACGGCGCGTATTTAGACACGATTGGTTGGATTTACTTTAAGATGGGCAACTATCAAGAGGCGAAAGTTTGGATAGAAAAAGCCGTTCAGTCGGGACGCGAAAGCCCTGCCGTGCTCGAGCACTTGGGCGACGTTTATCTCAAACTCGGCGACCGTGAAAACGCGCAACGCTACTACGAACGCGCTTTTCAAATCAACCGAACGAGCGTTTCGTTGCAACAAAAGTTGGAAGCGATTAAGTGAGATGTTGCTCCATGAAGTTTTTAATCGTCATTCACTAAATTTTATTAAGACAATATAGACCAATGAACACTACCGCACCCGCCCAAACTGTTGAACGGAAGTTCGTGGATATGCACATGCACACCACTTGCTCCGACGGTGCGCTCTCTCCAAAAGATTTGGTCAAAAAAGCGAAACAAGTCGGACTTGCCGCAATCAGCATTACCGACCACGATAACTTTGCCGCCATTCAGGCAGTAAAATCGCTTGCAGAAGAACTTGGCATTGAGTTGATTGCTGGCGTTGAAGTCAGCACGGCTCATGAAGAGCGCGACGTTCACATTTTGGGCTATTTCATCAAAACCGAAGATTCTCCATTAAGCGACTACCTTGCACACTGCCGTAAGCAACGCCTTGCACGCACAGAGCGCATGGTCGATCGCCTCAACAAGCAAGGCGTGAAAATCCACGTCGAGCATGTGCTTGAAAAAGCAAGCGGGGGCTCAGTCGGTCGCCCGCATATCGCCGCCGTGCTTCAAGAAAAAGGCTATGTGCAAAATTACAACGAAGCCTTTTTGAAGTATATCGGCACCAACTGCCCTGCTTACGAAAAAAGCGTTGAAACAAAACCCGCCGAAGTTATTTCGCTCATCAACGAAGCTGGCGGCTTGTCGTTTTTGGCTCATCCGGGCAGGCAAGTTTCCGACGACACCGTCCGACACTTGATTGATAGCGGGCTCGACGGATTGGAAATCGTTCATCCTTCGCACGACACGCACCGCCAAGAGTATTACCGCTCCATCGCTAACGAGTATTTTCTGCTCATGTCGGGCGGGTCGGATTATCACGGCGTTAAGCCTCAAGACGAAGAGAACTTCGGCAAAATGCACATTGACTACAACTGGCTTCAAAAAATGAAAAATCGCTTGTGCATCTAACGAACCGCTTACGCCGACTTGTAGCGCGCAATCTGTCTTCTCAACATGATTCTCATTCTCGATTACGGCGCAAGCAATTTGCGCTCCGTCCAAAAAGCCTTTGATTATCTCCGTATTCCCGCAACGGTTTCCAACGATGCCCGCACGGTTGCAAGTGCCGACAAGGTGCTTCTCCCGGGCGTCGGTGCTTTCGGGCAAGGCATCAATGCCGTGCGTTCTCGTGGCTTTGATTCTGCCCTTGGCGAGCATCTCGCGAAAGCAAAACCGCTCTTAGGAATCTGCCTCGGCATGCAACTGCTTCTTTCAGAAAGCGAGGAAATGGGCATTCATCAAGGGCTTAATTTCATTTCAGGAAAAGTCCAACAATTTAACTCACAATACGCCAAAGTGCCGCAAATTGGTTGGAACAACCTTCACGAGATTCGGCGCGAGAGTCTTCTCTTCAAAGGCATTGACGACGGCGCATATTTTTACTTTGTTCACTCTTACTTCTGCCATGTCCATGATGCCGACGCGGTCAGCGCGAGAGCCTCTTACGCCCAAGAAAATTTCGCCGTTGCCATTGAAAAAAATGGTATTTTTGCAGTTCAATTTCATCCTGAAAAATCAGGCTCTTTTGGCTTGAAAGTTCTGGAAAATTTTGCAAGACTGTAACGATTATGCTCATTATTCCTGCGATTGATATTCGCGGCGGAAAATGCGTGCGCCTCTCGCAAGGCGACTATGACCGTGAGAAAATTTACCTCGATTGCCCTTGCGACATGGCGGTCGTTTGGCGCAAGCAAAATGCGAAGATGCTCCATGTCGTCGATTTAGACGCGGCAAAATCAGGCAAACTTGAAAACTTCAACGAAATCAAACGCATTGTCGAAATGCTGGATATTCCCGTTGAAGTCGGCGGCGGCATTCGCACGCTTGACAGTGCCAAAGCCTATTTTGACATCGGCGTCTACCGCGTTGTGATTGGTTCAGCCGCCGTTACCAATCCCAAACTTGTTGAGGACTTACTCGCCCATTACGGTCCCAAAAAAATTGTTATCGGCATTGACGCCAAAGACGGCGTTCCCAAAGTTCAC
>CALGMC010000125.1 GCA_937959145.1 uncultured Chlorobiales bacterium | reverse complement strand
ACATAGCCGGGCGGCGCACCAATCAATCGCGAGACGCTGTAGGCTTCCATGTATTCCGACATGTCAATGCGCACGAGCGCGTTTTCATCGTCGAAGAGATATTCGGCTAAACTGCGCGCAAGTTCGGTTTTGCCAACGCCTGTGGTGCCGAGAAAGATAAACGAGCCAATCGGCTTGCGCTCATCGGAAAGCCCGGCTTTGGCGCGGCGAACGGCTTCGGAAATGGCTTTGACCGCTTCGGCTTGTCCCACAACGCGCCGACCCAGTTCAGATTCCATTTCCAATAACTTTTGCCTTTCAGATTGAAGCATTTTTGAAATCGGAATTCCCGTCCATTTCGCAACAACTTCGGCAATTTCTGTGGCGGTGATTTCTTCTTTCATCATCGCGCCACTTTTTTGAAGTTCTTCCATTTTGGCTTTGGCGGCTTCTAATTGCTTTTGGAGCGCGACAATTCGCCCGTATCGGATTTCAGCCACCTTGCCCAAATCGCCCTGCCGCTCGGCTTCCTCCGCCTCGACTTTGGCTTGCTCAATGTCGGATTTCAACTTTCGGATTTCGGTAATGACGGCTTTTTCATTTTGCCACTTGGCTTGGATTCGCGCTTGTTCTTCGCGTAAGTCCGCAAGTTCTTTTTCTATTTCGGCTAATCGAAGTTCGGTGTTGTTCATCGTTTGAAATGCGTTTGTTTTAAGGTTTATTGTTTGAAACAAATTTAAGCGAATTACCGCGCTTAGCGTCTTTTCGTCTAAATCGGCGTGCGCGTTTCTGCATGATGTTTTTATGAAGCAACTGAATTGCTTACGTTTATCGCAGTCCAACAATTATACTGAAAGAATTTTATATGGAGTTTTTCGGCATACCAACATCAAACGAAGATACCAGCAAAAAGTATCAAGAAGCCATCAAAGAGGTTCGCGTTATTATCATCAATGTTGACGGCGTTTTGACCGATGGATACATTCAATACACGGAATCGGGCGATGAAATCAAGACGTTTTACGCCCGCGATGGCTTTGCGATTCGTGAAGCTATGAAACAAGGCTTGAAGGTAACGGTGATTTCAGAACGGCAATCGCGTGCCACCATGCGCCGCTTGATTGAACTTGGCGTAACGGATATTTACCTTGGCATTCGCAACAAGTTCGAGACCTATCAAGAACTCAAAGTGCTCTACAATGTTGAAGATAAAGACTGCCTTTACATCGGCGACGACATTTCCGACCTGCCCGTTTTAGAGAAAGTCGGATTTTCTTGCGCTCCCATCAACGCCATTGAATACTTGCGTAATCGCGTCGCATACCTTTCGCCCTACGAAGGCGGCAAAGGCTGTGTGCGCGACATCATCGAGACCGTGCTCATCGAACAAGGCAAGTGGAAATACTACAAAGAGCCATAAGCATTAGAACATCATTCCCTCTTTTTTCGTTAAGGCGATTCAGGTAGAATCGCTTTTGCTTTTTGCATTGAACAAGCACAGCAGAATGCTTACATTCGCCTTCTAAACGCATACTGCGCAATTAAACATGCTCCAACCATGACAACTGAACTTGAACAACGCCTCGTTGAAATTTTCGGCGCGAATACGCCTTTCGTGAAAGAACTTTTTGCCGAATACGAAACGAATCCAACCGCTGTTAAAGAAAATTGGCGAGCCTTTTTCGAGGACTTAAAATCGAACAAACTCAACCTTCTTGCGCTCGAGACCGATAAGCAACGAAGCGCGAACTTTTTGCAGAAATCACTCTTCGAGAATGGACACGGAAACGGTCATGCGGAAAATGGAAAACCCGATAGCGCAAGTTCTCAATCTACCAAAGCCGTATCAGCGCAAGTGGCGCAACGCCTCACATCGAGTTTTGCCTCGCTTGAAGCGGCAGGGCTAACGAAGGAAGACCAAGCCGTCGCCCTTTCAGGCGTGCCGCTTCGAATTGCCGAAAACATGGAGCAAAGCCTTTCTGTGCCAACGGCAACCTCGTTCCGCGTGATTCCCGTCAAGGTGTTAGAAGAAAATCGCGTCATCATCAATCAGCATCTTTCCGCTGTCTCCAAAGGCAAGGTGGCTTTTACGCACATCATTGCTTGGGCGATTGTTCAAGCCGTTAAGAAATATCCATCGCTCAACTGCACCTACGCTCACGTTGACGGAAAGTCATACAAGATTGCTCACAAGCACATCAACATTGGGCTTGCCGTCGATATGACAAAGAAAGACGGCACGCGCTCGCTTGTTGTGCCCAACATCAAGGCGGCAGAAGCGATGAACTTTTCACAATTCTTTGACGCCTACAACTCGCTCGTCAAAAAAGCACGTGAAAACAAACTCGCGCCCGATGATTTCATCGGCACAACCGTTTCGCTCACCAATCCCGGAACGATTGGCACGGTTGCCTCTGTGCCGCGCTTGATGATGGGACAAGGCGTCATTATCGCCACAGGCGCGATTGATTATCCTGCCGAGTATCAAGCCATGTCGCAAACGCTTCTGACGCAACTCGGCATTAGCAAGGTTATGCAAATGACTTCTACCTACGACCACCGCATCATTCAAGGCGCAGAGTCAGGCGAAATGCTGGCGGCAATTCACAAAATGCTCACAGCCGAAGACGAAACATTTTACGACACGATTTTTTCCGACCTCAAAGCCCCGTATCGCCCTTGGCGCCGACAAGTTGATAAAAATCCGCTCTCGCTTGGCGGCGCGCCACGCACCGAAGAACTCATTGAAAAACAAGCTCGCGTCATGCAAATGATTAACGCCTATCGCGTGCGCGGACATCTGATTGCGAACATTAACCCGCTTGGCTACGAACCAAAATATCACCCCGAACTCGACCCCGAATTTTATGGCTTTACAATGTGGGATTATGACCGCGAGTTTCTCTCGATGAGTTTCGGAAAAAAGGACACGATGACGCTCCGAGAAATCGTCAGATTGCTCCGTTCGGCTTATTGCGAAAAAATTGGCGTCGAGTTCATGCATATCCAATCAATTGAGCAAAAACGATGGATTCAACAACACATTGAGGACAAAGAGCGACAAGTTCAATTCAGCCCCGCCGATAAAATTGAAATCCTCAAAAACATCATTCGCGCCGAAGGCTTCGAGCGATACTTGCAAACCAAGTTTCTTGGGCATAAACGCTTTTCTGTTGAAGGCGGTGAAACCGCAATCGCCATTATGGATTACCTCGTCTTGGAATCCACGAAATACGGCACGAAGGAAGTCGTTGTCGGAATGGCGCATCGTGGCAGAATCAATGTGCTGACAAACGTAGTTGGCAAGCCATATGAGACGCTCTTTGCAGAGTTCGAAGGCAAGCCGTTGCC
>CALGMC010000124.1 GCA_937959145.1 uncultured Chlorobiales bacterium | reverse complement strand
CAAAATGCTTCTCTCGATGATTGACGACATTCGCGTCATTCTCATCAAGTTCTGCGACCGATTGCACAACATGCGCACGCTCGATGCGCTTCCGCCACACCGTCAAGTGAAAATTGCCACCGAAACGCGCGACATCTACGCGCCCTTCGCCCATCGCTTCGGCTTGGGGAAAATCAAAATCGAACTCGAAAATCTTTCACTCAAATACCTCGACCGCGAAGCCTTCGACGACCTCACCGCACGCCTTGCGCTCACGCGCACCGAGCGCATTGCGTTCTTGGAAAAAATTTCAATCCCAATTCAAAAAGAATTAACACAGCGCGGCTTCAAGTTCACGATTGAACGCCGACCTAAGCACATCTTCTCCATTTACAACAAGATGCGCCAGCAAAATAAGCCGCTCGACCAGATTTATGACATCTATGCTATTCGAGTCATTTTAGACACCGATAATTCTTCCGATTGCTTCGGCGCATATGGCTACATCACGCAAATTTATCAGCCTGTCCCGGAACGCTTCAAAGATTACATTTCTGTCCCGAAACACAACGGCTACCAATCGCTTCACACCACCGTGATTGTTCCCGGCGGAAAGATGGTCGAGATTCAAATTCGCACGCGCAAAATGCATGAGTTCGCCGAAAGCGGGATTGCCGCACATTGGCGATACAAAGAAAAAGTAACATCTGCCGATGAAGGGATTGACGAACTCATCAAATGGGCGCGCGACCTCGTTGCAAACGCCGATACAGCGCAAGACTTCATGGAAGGTTTCCGCCTGAATTTGTATCAAGATGAAATTTATGTCTTCACGCCAAAAGGCGATATGAAAGTGCTTCCTGCTGGTGCTACTGCATTAGACTTTGCCTTTGAGATTCATACCGAAGTGGGCTCGAAGTGTATTGGCGCGAAAATCAACGGCAAAATGGTCAGCCTGCAAACCCGCTTGAAATCAGGCGACCAAGTCGAGATTCTCACTTCAAAAAATCAAACTCCGAAAGCCGATTGGGAAAAGTTCGTCGTAACCCACAAGGCGAAACTTAAAATCAAGCAGTTCCTCAACGAAACGCGTCGCAAAGAAATTGAAGAAGGGCGCACCATTTGGAACAAACTTATCTCCAAAACCAAACGGCTATTTTCAGAAAGCGATTTGGTTAAACTCGCTCGATTTCATGGGCTTCCAACGCCCGCCGATTTCTTCCGCGCACTCGGCGCAAAAGAGATTGATAGCGAAAAAGTTCTCGAACATATTGAGCCTAAATCAGAGCCGAAACCCGAAGCCAAACCTGAAAATCGCAACGGCGTGCCCCCCGTTACCGCCGACGACTTTGCGCGGCAAGCGCGCGAAGTTCACGGCTTAAAAGCCGATAACTCGAGCGACGCGGTTATCATTTCAGGACTTTCCAACGTGGCGCATACCTACGCCAAGTGTTGCAATCCTGTTCCGGGCGACGATGTCATCGGGCTTGTAACCGCAGGCGGCGGCGTGAAAATTCATCGTAGAAATTGCGTCAATGTCAATAACGAGCAAATTCTCAAAAGTCCGAAGGTTGTTACAGTTCAGTGGAAGGCGACCTCTTCAAACGACTTCCTCGCCGGCTTGCGCATTTATGGCGAAGATAAAATCGGCATGACCAACGAAATCACACAAGTGATGGTCAAATCCGACATCAACATTCGCTCTATTTCGCTCAATGCCAAAGATGGCATTTTCGAGGGCACAGTCATTCTTTACGTCAAAAATATCGAGCATCTTCAGCGTGTTGTCGAGCGCATCAAAAAAGTGGAAGGCGTTTTCACCGTCGAGCGTTTCTCAAACAATTAAACTCACTTCCAAATCCTGACTTTCTTTCTGACTAATGGCTTTTATCACAAGCCTATTCTGTATTGCGTTTTTATTTTCAACTGCATTTTTCCAATTAACCATCAATCTCAACGATAATGAGCGAGCAAACTATTGTCTCTTCAAAACCGAAAACCGACCTTGAAATCGCCCGCGAAATTCCGCTCAAACACATCAACACGATTGCGGAAAAACTCGGCGTCGCGCCCGACGACCTCGAGCATTACGGCAAATACAAAGCCAAATTGCCACTTCACCTCATTGATGACGCCAAACTCAAACGGTGCAAGTTGATTCTCGTTTCCGCCATTACGCCAACGCCCGCAGGCGAAGGCAAAACCACCACGAGTATCGGCTTAACCGAAGGCTTAAATCGCTTGAAGAAAAAAGCAACAGCCGTTCTGCGTGAGCCTTCGCTCGGTCCCGTCTTTGGAATCAAAGGCGGCGCAACCGGCGGCGGCTATGCGCAAGTCGTACCGATGGAAGACATCAACCTGCACTTCAACGGCGACTTCAGCGCGATTGAAAAAGCCAATAACCTGCTCGCCGCGCTCATCGATAACAACATTCAAAACAAGAAAAACACACTCGGCATCGACTCGCGCACGGTGCGCTGGAAACGATGCATGGATATGAACGACCGCGCCTTGCGCAAAATCATCGTCGGACTCGGCGGCAAGAACGGCGGCTATCCGCGCGAAACAGGATTCGATATCACCGCCGCCTCGGAGATTATGGCGATTCTCTGCATGTCACAAAGCCCCGAACACTTGAAGGAAAAACTTGGCAACATCTTCGTCGGATATACCAAAGAAAAAAAGCCCGTCTTCGCCCGCGATTTGAAAGCCGAAGGCTCTATGGCAGTATTGCTCAAAGACGCTATCAAACCCAATCTCGTTCAAACACTCGAAGGCAACCCTGCCATTCTTCACGCAGGACCCTTTGCTAACATCGCACAAGGCACGAACACGATTCTTGCGACGAAAATGGGCATGAGCCTTTCGGATTATGTGGTAACCGAAGCCGGATTCGGATTTGATTTGGGCGGCGAAATGTTTCTCGATATCAAGTGTGGCTACGCGGGCATTGCGCCTGATGCGGTCGTGATTGTTGCCACCGTTCGCGCACTCAAATATCACGGTGGTGTTGGATTGAAGGAACTCAAATCGCCAAATGTAGAAGCCGTCAAAAAAGGATTTGCGAATTTGGAAAAGCACTTGGAAAACGCGCGCAAGTTTAATCTCTCGCCTGTTGTTGCCGTCAATCGCTTTCCGACCGATAC
>CALGMC010000123.1 GCA_937959145.1 uncultured Chlorobiales bacterium | reverse complement strand
CGGCAAGTGTCGCGTTGCAAAAAGTTCGGAGACGTCGTTAACCGAATCAACTTTGTAAAACTCAAAAAGCCAAAGGAGCAAGATGGAAAGTGCAAGCAATCCTGCGCCGATGCCCAGCCCGCCAACGAGTTCAAGCAGTGCGCCTTTAAGCGAGAGTTCAGAAACATATCGTCGTCCTTCCATGCCGCGCACCAATCCGTAATAGACAAGATAAGTGGCGACGAGCGTTAGAATGATGCCGACCAGTTTGAGAAAAGGCTGTTGGAAACGCTCCGCAACTTGAACGGTCATGCTTAACCCTGTTCCATAGACCAGCGTAACCGCGATAAACATCACAAAAAAACGCACAAAGGGATTATGGACCACCCGCTGCCAAAAAGGTGGCTCTTCGAAAGCATATTGCATATACGGTTGTATTAAGTTTTTGAAGAAACATTGCTCAACATACTTGCGAAAAAGCGTGGCGAACTTATTTTCAGTGCCTCTTTTGAGCAAATGTTGAAACGAAGCATGAAACATTGCACAAGCATACTGTTTATCTTTCTCTTTTGGAGCAGTGCGTTTGCATGCCTATCGGCGCAAGAAAAAAAGTATGATTGGCGTGCACACAAAGCCCAACTCGAGCGCGAACGCAAACAGGCTGAACCCTTCATCGGCACCTACAAGCGCGGTGATGATGAGTTCATTGAGTTTTACATCTCCAAAGAATCCAAATATACTTGGTTTCGCGGACGATTTTTCGGCATTGGAAAATACGACTATGAATTTGCAGTGTCCGACTTAGCGTTCAACAGCGACGGCTCGATTTCCTTCAAGGTTAAAGGCAAGCCCTACAAAGCCCGACGCATTGATGAATCGCTTGAACTGACCTTGCCCGACGGCGCAAAGCGATACTGCCCGCGCTTGTTCAATCAATCGGTGCAAAACGCATCGTCGCGATGAAATCGCGCGGACATCTTCATCATCTTAACCACGATTTATTTCAACGATATGCCAACTTCATCGTTCAAATTGTTTCAAAACGCTTGTCAAACGGAAGCACTTTCATTAGCCCTGCTTGAAGATGTCGGGCAAGGCGACATCACCACCGCCGCTACGATTTCCGACACGCATCGCAGTAAAGCCGTTCTGTTAGCAAAGTCGGAAGGCATTGTAGCGGGATTGCGTGTCGCGCGTTTGATGCTTTCATCTTGGTCGGAGCCGCTGAAACTTTCGCTCAATAAAAAGGACGGCGAATCGGTGAAGGCAGGCGAAGTGATTGGAGAGATTTCAGGAAAGACGGCGCACTTGCTCGTTGTTGAACGCACGTTGCTCAACTTGCTTCAACGCATGTCGGGGATTGCCACGAAGACCGCCGCATTCGTCCGTGCAGTTGAAGGCACAAACGCACACATTCTCGACACGCGCAAAACGGCACCTGCACTTCGCTACTTCGATAAAGAAGCCGTCAGGCTCGGCGGCGGGCATAATCATCGCTTCGGTCTCTATGACATGGTTTTAATCAAGGATAATCACATTGATGCGTCAGGCGGAATCGGGATTGCGATTGAACGCGCTAAAGCCTACCTGAAACAAAAATCTCTCAAAGCCAAAATTGAAGTGGAAGTTCGCACGCTCGAGGAATTGCGCGAAGCCATCGCGCATAAGCCCCACATCATTTTGATTGATAATTTTTCCGTCTCAGAATTGCGCAAAGCCGTTGACCTTGCACGGCAGTTGAATCCGAACATCAAACTTGAAGCATCAGGCGGAGTAACGCTGAAAAGTGTGAGGAAAATTGCGGAAACCGGCGTCGATTTTATTTCTGTTGGCGAACTGACGCACAGCGTTACGGCGATGGATATTTCCATGAAAATTCAACCGATAAAATCGTAACCAGAGAGGTTCTTCACTCGCCAATAACGGTGAGCGCGTTTGGCACGCACTCGATGAACAGGTCGCCCGATACATTCTCGAACACCTCGCCGTCCAAGTGCAAGTCGAGCGGCTTTGTAAGCGAAATGGTTGCCGATGCAATTTTGTGATAATGCACTTGCTCGTGGCGGGTTTGACTGCCGCGCAAATATCGCGAGACCCAAATCGGCAATTTCCATTTTGGAAACGCTGTGAGCGCGCAAAGGTTGAGCAAGCCGTCGTTGAGTGTGGCGTCAGGTGCGATTTTGAATTTTCCGCCTTCAATTTTGCCGTTGCCAATCGTGAGCGCGAAGATGGATTCTGAAATCAGTTTCTGACCGTGTTCGGTCTGAAGCGAGAGCCGCATGGCTGTTGCGGAATAAGTTCTTCCAACTTTGCTTAACGCATCGAGATAAATGAGGTCGCCTTTGCGCTTGGAAGTGCGCGCTTCTTTGGCGATGGCACCTGTGAATCCCAGCCCCAACGAATTGAAAAAGTATCGCGAGTAAGATTGATTGTTGGAGTGAAAGGTAACTTTTCCGACATCAATTTTACGTGCCTTGCCTTGCACTGCAAGCCGGAACGCATCGTTTAACTTTTTTTTGCGCGATATGTTTTTGAAGAAGTCGTTGCCCGAACCCATCGGCAGAACAGCAAGTTGTGTTTCTGTTCCGACAAGCGACTGCGCCACTTCATTGACCGTGCCGTCGCCGCCACATGCGACAATGATTTCAGATTTCACTTTTGCTGATTC
>CALGMC010000122.1 GCA_937959145.1 uncultured Chlorobiales bacterium | reverse complement strand
ATTCTCTTTCGCATTGTTGAAGAAAAACTCGGCTCATGGATTGCACTATTTATTTCGTCGCTCTTTTTCGGCGTTGTGCACATTGCCAATCCAAATGCGACCTTGTTCAGTTCATTTGCGATTGCGGTTGAAGCGGGCATCTTGCTGGGTGCGGCATATATGCTGACACGGCGCGTATGGTTTGCCGTCGGCATTCACATTGCTTGGAATTATGTGCAGGGTGCAGTATTTGGCATTGCGGTTTCAGGCACGGAAGTCAAAGGGTTGATTTCATCGCACTTGGAAGGCAACGAACTTTTTTCGGGTGGTGCATTCGGCGCGGAAGCCTCGCTCATTACGCTTGTGGTTTGCACAGCGGCAGGCGTGTTGCTACTTTGGAAATCGCATCGAAACGGAATGTTCGTTCAGCCATTTTGGAAATACATCAATCCCATCACATAAATGAAACTCACAACCCGCCTCACACTGCTTTTTCTTGCGATTGCACTTGCGGCGGCGAGCGTCTATTACTTTCTCTTCAAACTCCCACAAGAAAACTCACAGAAAGCCTTTGTTGCAAGTCAAGAGGCGGCGCGCAAAATCGCTGATGAATTTCAACGTGCCTTCGGCTTCACGCCCGAAGTGCTTGTGCGCGACTGCGTGATTGTGGGCAGGGCGTCGCCAATTCTCGAACTTGCTACTGTCTCAAAGCCTATAACTGCTGAAACAGGCTACGGCGAAAAAGATGCAATCACGTCTTACAGCGTTGTTGTTAAAGGCGATTACGTGGTGAAGGCAGGTTACGATTTGCGGAAGCGATTTCGCATCACGGTTACAGAGCGAGGCATTTCGGCGGAGTTTCCCGAGCCTGAGATTCTTTCCGTTGAAATGGTTGATTACAAAATCATGAACGAAGGCGGCACGCTCGATGTGTTTTGGAAACAGGCGTCAAAGCAGGCGATTCAAGAGGTCGCGCTCAAACGCAACAAAGAGCGCGCGTTGCAAGCCGCCGATTCGTCAGGCATTTTGAACGAGGCACGCGAAAAACTTCTGCTTCAAACGCAATCCATTTTTGAGCGTGTTTCAGAATCTCCGAAAAATCTCTCGATACGTTTTCGCGACTGAAATCGGCTACTTTCTGCCCCCTGCCGTTTCGCCACCTGTGCCTGTGAAATACGGCTCATAAACGCTTCCACGCGAGGGATCGACGCGGCGCAAAATCGCATAGACTTCTTGCTTCAATTCGGGCGACGCATTTTTGAACACTTCTCCAATTTCAATCGCCTTTGCTTCAAAGAAACGCTTAATAACCAAACTGCGCGGGAACCGTGCGTCGAGTTCGGCGATTTTTTTGAGCGAATCAGCAATTCGGCGACGCGCTTTGTCAGGGTCTTTGTGAAACTCGTCCAAGCCGTTGTAGTGGTAAGCATAAAATTCATCGCGGAACGGCAAAAAGCGAGGGTCAAGGTATTCTTGAATCATCTGCGCACGATTATCGCCGCCGCCATCGTCGACGCGCCAACCGCGTGCGAAGTTTCCTGTGGCTTGCGATTGCGCCAGTTGGCGAATGTTAAACGCTTTTGTGAAAAGTTGTGTGCCGCCTTGTTTATCAAATGTATCGGCGTCAAAGGCAAGAATCAAGTAGGCGTAATAATCCAAAAGGCTGGCTAACGGCGTGAAGACGAGTTCGTTATGAATCAAAACGCTTTGCCGTTCATCGTAAAAAAAATTCACATTAGCGTCTAGCATCCGCAAGAGCGACGAGGCGCGAAGCGAGCGATAAATCGGACGCGAGGCACCAATGAACATTTGCGCGCTATACTGTGCAGGCGCAACATTAACATTTGCCGAAAGAAAGGTGAACTCAATCTGACACTGAATCCTGTCCTCATCTGTCTCAAACTCGGTGCTGTTCGTCCAACGGTGTCGGTTGAGATAATCCAAGATGGTTTGACGAAAGTTTGTTAGTCGGACGCGCGCTTCGGCAGGTAGTTGCTCAATGTTGACGCGAACATCAACGAGCAACTCCTGCGCAAATGCGGTTGGCACAAAGTGCGCGAGAAAGACCCCGACAAAAAGCAAACGAGCCATGTGAAGAGCAGTTTTCAAAACGGAAAAACAACGACAAACGAAATGTAGAGAAATTCATCGGTCGGAATCAAGGCTAATTTTGGTCGCTCGACCTTGAAGTCTTCAAGTTTGACCGTGATTTTTCCCTCGACCGTAGTTTTGCCGTTCTGCGATTGGGCTTTTGCGGAAAATGAGACGGGCTTGGTAACTCCATGAAACGAGAGTTTTCCTGATACATTTAAGTCATTGCCGTTTGTTGAAACTGCATCGCTAATGAATGAGACTTCGGGATAAGTGAAGGCATCGATAACTTCCATTGCGTGAGAATCGCGGTTGGAGTTTCCGCTGTCGAAGGTCATTACATCGGCAGAAACCTTCACCGATTGAATTTCTTTGGCATCGTTGATTTCAACGTCGCAGATGAACTCTTTCGTTATGGCGTCAACTTTGTGAAGTGGGTGCGAAAGCGAATACTTTATCCAAGATTCGCCCTTGATGGCAGAAATTTTTTTTGCGTCGCGGCTCGGCGTGGCAATAAAAAGCAGTCCGATAAGAAGAAAGTTCAGCATAGTTCAAATTCAAAATGCAAGTGAAATGATGGACGCGCTGAAAGCGGCGGTCGTGATGTATGCCGCCGTTTGATGCAAACGCACTTTTTGGTTGTAATCGCCGCTTGAGCTGGCGATGCGGTTGGCTAAAATAGGCGTAACAATCATGCCCGTGAAGTGAATCAGTGCAAAAAGTTTGTGGGTTGAAATGGAGTTCCACTCGTCGCGCCGCACGGCAGGCGGGGGCGAGAAGAGCGAGAACGCGGCGGTGGTCATGTAGGCGATGGTTGTCGCGTTGCCGAGTGTGCGTTTGGTGTCGTAGAGCGTAAAATCGCCGTCGACATACCGCTGTCCGACGATGACGGTAGCAATCATTAAGCCGAGCGTCGCAATGCCCGCAACTTGGTGCGTCGTGAGCATGATTCGGCGCACTTCTAATTCTTCTTTGCGCGATTCAGGCGTAAGCGGCGCAATGCCCGTCGCTCTGAACACGCCGTTCTCTCCCCAAAATGCGCGCTCCATAAGGCTAATGTTTTTCGGAAGCAGACGCCGTTTTCGCGCCTGTTCAAGTGAATCGCTTTCAAGAACCGCTGTGGCGCGATGTTCTAAAACAGATTCAGATGTAGGTTCTTGTTCGCTAAACACGCTCAAACGCGCGTCTCGAGAGGCAACTTGTGCCAAGAGCATTTCTGAACAGAGCCAGAACAGCACAAAAGCAAGCGTTATCTTCATTAAAAAGTGATGGTTAGGATTTGGGTTTCAGCGTTGAAGGCGGTTTCAAATGAATCTAAGCCGCGCGGGGCGGGTCCTGAAAGTCGCGCTCCGAAATTGCCCGCTTGCATGCTAAACATCGATTGATGACACGGACAAGTTACGCTGTTTTGATTCGGCGTGCCAATGTCGCATTGCGCATGCGGACAAACGACTGAAACGGCGCGAAATTCTGTTTGAGCAGTTCGGCGAATAATCACGTCTTTTCCACGATTGCGGTTGCTTCCGAAATTGAGTCTCAGAAATCCGCCGACTTCGCGCAAGGCTTCAAAACCGTTTTCGTTAAGGTTCACTTCTACACGCTCGCCTGTGCGCGGCGAGGTTGGATTGTCTTCGCCGCATCCCGCGAGCGTGCCTAAAAGAGAGGCATTCCCGACGAGCGCAAGGCTTCCGAGCGTCGCCGTTTTCAAGAAGTTGCGGCGCGATGTGTCCGTTGGTGTGTGAGCCATAGTTCGTCTGATTGAATAGGTTGTTTAATCGGAGATTCATTGAAATGATTTAGAGATTCAAACTTACGACATTCTTGCAGATGGCAAAATCCCTTTTCGCGGAGACTTTTTGGAGACCAGCACGCTCTACCTTTGCCTCACACCATATTCTTTAACTAAAACATAACAAACAATGCTCAACTTCAACGCAAATCGTAACCCTGAAGAATCCCTATCGAAGGCAAAAAACATTCTTTCAGGAAAAGGACCACTCGGATGGTTTGCCAAACTTTTCATCGGAAAAGAAGACTTGAACAAAATGAACGCCGCCGTAGGTCAGGTGCAAGATGCAATGGGTGATTTCAAAGAATCGGAGCGCATTCGCAATGTAGGCATATCTGCCAAAGCAAGCGTGCTTGCGATTCAAGACACGGGAATGCTGTTGAACTATAACCCTGTCGTGATTCTGACAATGGAAGTGCGTCCTAATGCAGGCACGCCATATACGGTGAGTGTTAAAACGCCTGTATCTAAAATTGCGATTCCGCGTGTCGGCGATGAAGTCGCTGTCAAATACGACCCTGCCGATAAAATGAAAGTGGCTCTGGGTGCTTAACTCGTTCTCATCACGGCAAGGGAAGTGTTAACAAGGAAAGTTTTCAAGCGCGTTCAGATTTTGCCTTGCGCGTTTTTTTGGGCGGCACGAGTTGGAGTTCTTGTTCATCTTTGAGGTGAGTGAATTTGGCGTCGCCCCAAAGTTTTTCAAGCCCGTAGAAAGCGCGCCGTTCTTTTTGGAAAATGTGAACGATGACATTGACATAATCGAGTACAATCCAAGTCATTTCTTTGTCGTCGACGTAGGTTGGGCGTTCATCGTCTAAGAGTAAGCCATCGCGCACGGCGTCGGAAATGGCTTTAACTTGTTTATCGGAATCGGCGGAGCAAATAACGAAGTAGTCGGTCATGTCGGTTAAGCCGCGCACGTCGATAATCGTTACATCGTAGGCTTTTTTGGTGAACATGAGTTCGGCGATGCGTCGCGTGAGGAGTTCGCCTTCGTCAAGATGCACAACGATTGACGAGGTTGTCGCAGTCTTTTTCGAAGCGGTTGCTTTCGCCGATTTCAGCGGAGTTTTTTTTGCTGGGGAGGATTTTGGTGAGGCTGTCTTTGACTTGCGCGCGGTTGAGGACGTTTTCTTTGCGGTCGTTGATTTTTGTGCCAAGGGCGTCAAAAGTTAAAATTGGACGTTGATAGAAATCTGAAATTCAGTTGCAAGTTAATGACGGATTTCAAAGTCCGTAAATCTTCGCTCTGCGTCGCTTTGGAGCGTTTTGCGCTGTTCTCTGACGGCAAGAACCTGCGCGCCGAGCGGACCTTTTTTCATTTCGGATATAAGGGCGTCGAGGCTTTCCGTGTTGCCTTCGGCTTCAAGTTC
>CALGMC010000121.1 GCA_937959145.1 uncultured Chlorobiales bacterium | reverse complement strand
TGATGCGGCTTCGGCTTTCATGTCGCTTTCCAAGTCGCGCGTTTTGAGATACTTGACGCTGAACCAGACCGATGTAAAAAATGCAACCACAGCGGTAATCGCCATCGGCACGTGGAAGTAAATGTTCTTCGTCGTTTCAGCTAGCATTCCGACTTTATTCGGCGAGGCAATCGCAAAGACAATCACGCCGACAAACCACACATATAATCCCACTTGAAAAATCTGCCTTTTCATTTTTAACCGAGTTTGATTCTTGGGTCGACAATTCCATACAAGACATCGGCTAATAAGTTACCCAATACGATTAACGTTCCTGAAATGAAAGTATTGGCAATAATGAGCGGATAGTCTCGCGCGAAGACGGCTTCAACCGCGATGCGCCCCATGCCCGGAATGGCGAAAATCACTTCAATAAAGAGCGCGCCGCTGAACAAGGCAGGAAGCGAGCCGCCAAGAATGGTAACGACAGGCAAAAGCGCGTTGCGCAAAGCGTGTTTGAAGATGACGATTTTTTCGCTCAGCCCTTTGGCGCGTGCGGTGCGAATGTAATCTTGACGAATCACCTCGAGCATTTGTCCGCGCACATATCGCGCCAATCCTGCAATGCCACCCAAACTGAGCACGAAGATAGGCAAGACTAAATGCTTCAATCGGTCTAAAATGAACTCAAACGTGCCGAGCGAATCTGCGCCGATGCTGTTGAGATTTGATGCAGGAAACCAGCCGAGTTTGAGCGAAAACAAAATGATGAGCATGAGCGAAAGCCAAAATTCGGGCATGGAGTAAATGAAGAGCGCGGAGACCGTCAGCGTTCTATCCAACTTCGTGCCTTGCTTAACGGCAGAAATCACGCCGAGCAGAATGCCGAAAATAAACTGCATCGTGATTCCAATTAGCGCGAGCGAAATCGTAATCGGAACGGCGTCAAGAATGACATCGAAAACAGGTTGATGTCGGCTAAAACTGCGCCCGAAATCGCCTTGCAAGATATTTCCAAGCCACTTGAAGTATTGAATGATGAGCGGGTCGTTCAAGCCGTATTGTTCGCGCATTTGTTCAGCGACTTTGGGCGAGACGCCGGGCTGAATGAAAAACGAGGCAGGGTCGCCGGGCGCAAGTCGAATGATGAAGAACGTCAGCGTTAAGACGCCGAACACCAACGGAATTGCCCCCAAAACACGGCGAAGCACATAACTGAACATGGCTCAAAAAGTTTTGTCGTTGATAGAGTTTTCTTTCACTTTACTTTCGCGACTTGATGCCTTGCGTGAGGTTTATTTCACGCTCACTTGCGCGGGCATGGTCGAGAGCGTCCACTTGTCGAGGTCAGTGTAAATGGAGAGAATGTCGGGATTCTCGCCAATCACGCGCTTGTTGAATCCGACGACGCGACTACCCCAAAACATTGGCACAAACGGCACATCGTCATGAAAAATTTGTTGAAATTCTTTCCAATACGGCGCGGCTTCTTCGCGCAAGAGTTTGGACTGCCCCAACTTGTTGAGTTCGTCGACACGCTTGTTAATGTAGCCTGCCGAGTTGAACGCCGCTTTGTTCAAATCGCTTCCGAAGGTCGGCGAGAGGTCAATTTCCAGCCCGATGCTCAGCCCATTGAGCGAGGCATCTAACTCATGCTTGCGTCCTTTTTCCACAAAGACATTGAACTCGAGGACTTCAATTTTGCAATCGATTCCGAGTTCTTTGAGGCTTTGCTGAATAATCGGAGCCATGTATTCGCCTGCGGTTGCGCCTTTTGAGATGTGTAACGCGAATGAAAACTTAACGCCATTGCGCTCCAAAATGCCGTCGCTTCCGATTTTCCAGCCGTCTTCGGCGAGCAGTTCTTTGGCGCGCTTGGGGTCGTAGGGATACGGCTTAATATCGCTATTGAACGCCCACTTGAAGGCAGGCGAAATCGGCGAGGTCATGAGTTCGGCATATTTTCCGAAGTAGTAGCCGTCTAAAATTTTCTCGCGGTCGATTGCCATAGCGATTGCAAGGCGCGTCTTCTTTGAGCCAAAAAGCGGATGCGGTTTGATTTGCTTGCCCTCTTGATAGGCTTTGCCATCAATGTTGGAGAGCATGAGGTAAGAATAGGTTCGATACTTGACGGTGCGAATATCGATTTCAGGATTTTCTCGCTCGATTTTAATTGCGTCTTCGGGTTTAATGCCGTCCATCACATCAATCGCGCCAGTTTTGAGTTGGGTAAGTTGCGTGGTGTATTCAGGAATGATGCGCATGGTGATGGTTGGGATTTTGCCGGGCGCGGGGACGTTGTAGTCGGGGTTTGAGACGACGGTAAATTCTTGTTGGCGTTTCCACTCTTTGAACTTGAACGGTCCGCAACTGACGGTCGGGTTTGCGTTTAATTCGCTTGAACGTAATTCACTTGGTTTGACATCTTTCCAAACATGTTTTGGAATCGGAGTGAGCGAGGTATGGAACTCAATGAGATGTTTTGCAACAGGCTTATCGAAGTTGAAAATGAGCGTGGTGTCGTTTGGGGTCAAGATAGCTTTGTCGAAATCGACAATGTCGGTTGGGTTGCCTTTTTTATCACGGAGTTTGACGAAGTTCTCGAGGTAATCTTGACGCGC
>CALGMC010000120.1 GCA_937959145.1 uncultured Chlorobiales bacterium | reverse complement strand
ACAAAAAGCAGATTTTGAAAGAGCACCTTTGTGTTGTTGACCTTAACTGAAATTTAACACTTGCAACAAATTCTCCAAATTTTTTTTTCGGCTTTTTTCTGCTTTTGCCTTAAAAAATTACTTTTCTTGTTGGAGTGCGTTCAAGCCAATCACAGCAAGCATTCTGCCTGTTTTTCCTTTGTCGTAGCGAAAGGAAAAAAATCGGTCTTGTTCGAGATAGGTGCAATGTGGAGAAACTTCAATATGCTCGTGCGGAACGCCAAAGTGTTCAAGTTGCATGCGGTTAGCCGTTTTGAGGTCGAGCAGAAATTTTCCTCGCGCGTCGTCATATCGCTTCACTTGGTTTGGAAAGTGCCTTGCGACGTCTTCACCAACTTCATATACCTCGCCACTAATGCACGCACCGATGAAGGCGAAACAATCTTTGCCCTCTGTGCCGAAGGTTTCGTTCATTTTGAGCAAGGTTTTGTAGAGAATGGCTTTTGCGGTGCCGCGCCAACCTGCGTGGACGGCGGCAACGGCGTTGTGGGTTCGGTCGTAAATCAAAATCGGCGTGCAATCCGCGATGGAGACGGCGAGAAAAACGCCCACTCGATTCGTGATGTGTGCATCGTAAGCGTCATAACTTCCACCGTGCTCGGCAATCAAAACCGCGTCGCCGTGAACTTGATGTGAGAGCACAAGTTGAGTTGGCTCAATGCCAATCGTGCGGCACAAGATAGCGCGATTTTTCAAGACGGTTTCACGAGCGTCGCCTGATGAAAGTCCCAAATTGAGCGAGCGGAACGCGCCTTCACTGACGCCACCCTCGCGCGTGGTTTGAAGTGCGACAACATTTGCAAAGGCTTGAAAAATTTTTGGTCGAAGTAGTGAACTTATTTGTTGGAACATTTCATCTACTTTTTTGTGCGCTGTTGCTGTTATCTTGAATTTCAAAACATAACAGAACCTCTCGATATGTTCAAACGCGCTTGGCTTATCTCTTTTTGCTTTTCCTTGATTTCTCCTTCACTGCTTGCGCAGACTTCGTGGCGAACATTTGCTTCTGTATCGTCTGCGTCATCGGTTGAAGTCGCCAATAGCGGTCAGGCTTGGGTTGCGACAAGTGGCGGCTTGTATCGATTCAACCCCATCACGAATAAAACTGAAACCTTCACCAACATCGACGGACTTGCCGACATTCGCTTGACTTCACTCGCGCTCGATTCCAAAAATAATGCGCTTTGGATAGGCACTGACGAGGGCGTGATTACGAACCTGAATTTGAACAACCTGCAATTCACGAACAGTTTTGCCATTGCCAACGTCACGCAGTTTCCGCAGAAGCGGATTCGCGCCTTTGCCTTGAGCGGCGACTCGCTTTTGGTGGCAACGGATTTCGGCGCATTGCTCTACACGCCTTCACGCCGCGAAGTTCGCGAAACCTACCTCACACTCGGCACATTTGCGACGGGCACACAAGTTCGCTCGGTGCTTTTCGCCGATACGCTCATCGTGGCAGGCACGCCGCTCGGCATTGCCATCGCTTCTCGGCGAACACAGAACTTGCTTGCGCCGTCGTCTTGGCAGAGCATTAGCATTGCAAATGTGAATGCACTCGCTTCGTTCAATGGAAAAATTTACGTTGGCACCAGCAGTGCCCTTTTGGCTTACAGCGTCGCCACGCAAAGTTTTGAGACTGTTGCAACCGATTCCGTTATCGCGCTTCGTACGGCAAATGGTCGCCTATATGCGTTGATGAAATCGCGCTTGCTCTCGCTTTCCGAAAGTGGCGCAACCAGCACGTTCGCCTTTGATTTTTCAAGCGCGACGGATATCGATGTGGCTTCCGATGAAACAGCGTTCATCACCGATGCGCGGCAATCCCTGCTTGTTTTGCGCAATCAATCCGTTTCGCCGATTTCGCTTAACACGCCGCTCGCCAATCGGTTTGAATACTTCGGCGTCGATTCGCGTGGCAGGCTCTGGGTGAGTTCAACCGTCGGCGACCGAAACACAGAAGGATTTTATCGGTTAGATTTTGCCACAGGTGAATGGACAAATTTTGCGTCGCTTTCTGCATCTGGGCTGAACGGCTCGCTCCGACAGTTCAATGCGTTTGCTGAACAGAACGGCTCGATTTATTTGAGCGGCTGGGGAAATGGGTTTGTTGAATTTTTCAGCGATGACTCGGTGCGTGCCTACTCGCGTGCCAATACGCCGCTTCTCTCTGGTCCGCCAAACGCGCCAAATTTCATTGTGATGACCGACTTCGCCCCCGACGCCAACGGCGTGCTGTGGATTGCCAACTACCTTTCCGCGAACGGTGCGCTGACGGCTAAACTTCCTGATGGTTCATTCAGAAATTTTGCCACGCTCAACACCAGTGCAACGGGGTTGAATGGGTTTCCTTCGGGCGTTTTTGCGTTTCGCTTAACGGTTGACAACTTCGGGCGCAAGTGGGTTGCTTGTCGCGGTTCAGGCTCCGACGCGGGCGCAGGCGTGATGATTTTTGACGACAACGGCACGCTTGAAAATCTGACCGATGACCAATACACTCGCCTGACCACATCGCCCAATCAAGGCAACTTGCCGAACTTGAAAGTCAATGCGATTAAAACGGATTTAGACGGCGCAATTTGGTTCGCCACCGACGAAGGCGCGGCATATTACTTCGACGCCAGCCTTGTTCAAGCGGGCTTTGCGATTCCGAGCGTTACGCGCATTTTCGATTTACAAGATGAAGTGCTCACCTCGCTCGGCATTGACGCTCTGAACCGAAAATGGTTCGGCTCGACAAGTGGCGTTTGGCTTCTCACGCCCGATGGCTCGTCGGTGATTGCGCACTACACTGAAACAAACTCGCCACTTCTTTCCAATCGCGTGCTTGCCATTGAGGTCGATAAGTCGAGCGGCAGGGTGTTTGTCGGCACTGAGCGCGGGCTTTCGGTCATTCAAACTGTCGCCGTTCAACCGCCGCTCACGATGTCGGATTTGAAAATCGCTCCGAATCCGGTGCGCTTGCCCGAACATCGTGCAATTCAAATTCAAGGGCTATCGCGCAATGCGTCGGTCAAAATTATCACGCCCACAGGTCGTTTGATTCGCGACTTAAAGAGCGACGGCGGCTCAGTTGTATTTTGGGACGGCAAGGATAATCGGGGCGAACTCGTTGCCAGCGGCGTTTATATCGCTGTGGGCATCAGTGAGAACGGCAAAGAAAGCGGACTTGGAAAAATCGCCGTGATTCGCGGGAGATAATTTTTTTCATTGAACCGTTGCATTGTGCCTTTCGCGCGTGTATATTTGCAACCCTTTTTCAAAGCATCTGCTTAAAAAAGGACAAGGTCAGGTAGCTCAGTCGGTAGAGCAAAGGACTGAAAATCCTTGTGTCGGGGGTTCGATTCCCTCCCTGACCACATCAACAGAAGAGCCGCCTCGTGCGGCTTTTTTCTCTCGATAAATTTTCGTTGCCTGAACACGTAAAATTTTTAATTTCCCTTACTTCGTAAAACAACAAGACAGCCTGTGCATTTTGTAGAAGCAGTCTTCGTTTTACTTTTCATTTTACTTCAAAGGTCCAAACACAGCACAAAATCCTGAAACAAAAATCCTGAAACATTAAACTCCTTGCGCTCATGAGCCCAAAACTTAAAATTTTGTTCGTCGACGACGAGCCTCACATCTTGGAAGCTCTCTCTCAACTTTTCGATACACTCTACGATGTCCATACAGCAAATAGCGGCGCGGAAGCGATTGAGTATGTCCGCCAAACGCCTGATATCGCCATTGTCGTTAGCGACCAGCGCATGCCGCAGATGAAAGGCATTGATGTGCTCAAAAACATCAAGGCGATTTCGCCCGACACGGTGCGCATTCTGCTCACAGGCTATGCCGATGCCGACGCGATTTTGGATTCTGTGAATGTCGGCGAAGTCTTCCGATACATCAAGAAGCCATGGAACACGGAGCAAATTCGTGAGGTCATTTCGCTTGCGGCAATGACTTACACGACGCGCAAGAAAGCCAAAGAAAGCAGTGCTTCGGCGCAGAAGCCTGCCCAGCCGCAACCCGCGCCGCAATCCACCAACACGATTACGGCGGCGATGGAACAACTCTTGAAGCAGAAATCCGTCGAGGAAACTTTCTTCACCAAACTTTCAGACACGCATAAAGCTGGCTCAACTGAAGAAGTTTTTGAGCGGGCGTTTTTAAGCAAGTCGGGCAAGCCAAAAATTCTCGTCGTTGATGATGAGCAAGGCGTCTTAGTCGCGCTCTCGCAGCTCTTATCTGATGAATATGAAGTGATTACCTGCCAATCCGCCGATGAAGCCGTCAAATTGCTCGAGCAAGATTCGTTTGTAACGCTCTTGCTCACCGACCAGCGCATGCCGAAGAAAACAGGCACGGAACTTTTGATTGACTCTCGCGAGATTGCACCACTTGTTCCCAAAGTGCTGATTACAGCATACACCGACGTCGAAGACGTGATTCGTTTGATTAACGAGGGGCAAATTTTCCGCTACATTCAAAAGCCTTGGAATCCTGAAAAACTCCGAGAGACGATTGCTGAAGCCGTCATGCTCTATAAGCATCAAATCACGTCGCACCTCTCTTCGCGCACAGAAAGCGAACGCGCCGCCGATAAAATCAAAGACGCATCGACGACTGCCAACGCTCAGCCTTCGCCTGACGATGCCCTTGCCAAACTTAAAGCCCTAAGCGAATTAGCTAAAAAATCTACGTAGTCAACCTCAAAACCAAGACCCGAACGATGTTACAAGGCTTCCTTCGCTCCAAAGATTTTCTCGCCAAAGACCATGTGCCGAAAGCAGAATACGAGCGCGTGCTCAAAGAGCGCAACCTCTTGCTTCAACTCATCGATAGCCTTCCCGACAGCATCTATGCCAAAGACGCAGAAGGCAGAATTTTAATCTCCAACAAAAAAAACACGGAACTGCTTGGCAAATCCGACGCCACAGAAGTCATCGGAAAAACCGATTTTGATTTCTACGACAAAGAACTTGCCGAGCGATATCGACAAGACGAAATTGTCTTGTTCAACAGCAGTCAAGATGTGATTCACTCCGAAGAGCCGAATGTGAATAATTTCACAGGAGAACAGCGATGGATTTCAACGACGAAGGTTGTCGTCCGCGATGA
>CALGMC010000119.1 GCA_937959145.1 uncultured Chlorobiales bacterium | reverse complement strand
ATTAAATTTTCAAACACTTGTTTGAGCAAATCTGCATCGCCCTGCACGAAGCAATCTTGTGTGGATTCAAACAAAATGGTTTGTGATTTTTTCTTAGCAAGAACTTCAAATGTCTCTTCAATCAAAGATTTTACAAGTGTGGTCAGATTTAGGGTTTGAATTTTAAGTTCAAAGGTGGTGGTTTCGGCAAATTTTGCATCTTCCAGCAAGTTATTGATGAGCGTGAGCATACGTTCTGCTCCTTTATGAATCATATCCACAAATGGTTTTACATCGCTTGGAATGTTTTCTTCTTTTATGAGATGAGCAAAGCCCATAATGGATTGCAGTGGGTTTTTGAGGTCGTGCGCGGCGATTGCAAGTAGTTCGGTTTTGAATTGATTGGCTTTGACGAGTTCGACATTTTCGAGGCGATATTTTTCCGCTTCTAATCGGCGGAGTTCTGATTCTTTTTTGGCTTTTTCAGCTTCGAAAGTCATGCTTAAGTTTTGAATGCGTTTTTGGCTCTCTTCATTTTGGATTTCTCCGTGCAGTTTGTGGAAGAGCCTGCAATAACGCAGTGCGCTGACTGCATCGCCTTTTTGCTCAAAGAGAAGTGAGATTTTGCCGTAGGCTTCAACGAGCACGCCTTTGGCATTGATTTCATTGGCGATGTCTATTGCTTGCTCCAAATACTCAATTGCTTTATCCAAACTGTGTTGCTCAAAGTTTTTTTCGGCAAAGAGTTTTGCTTTTGTCATCAAGCATAAGGCTTGTGCATTTCTATCGCCGAGACTTTCCATCATTTCCAAACTTTCGTTCGCCACCATGAGGGCATCAGCATAGCGTGCTTGTTTGATGTAAAGTTCAGAGATATTGTTCAAGGTATGGGCGATGCCTTGTCGGTCGAGGATTTGGCGTTTGATGCTCAAACTTTCTTGATAGGCTTGTAGCGCGTTGTCATAGTCGTTCATTGCTTCATAAACGTTGCCCAAGTTATTGAGCGTAAGCGCGTAGCTGCGGCGATTTCCAGATTTTATTTCATACTCTAAGCATCTTTGATAGCTGTCAATCGCTTTTTGATACTCATTTAAGGATTCATACACCAGCCCGATTCCGCTGTAGGCGACACTCTGCCCTTGCTCGTCGCCAGTTTCTTGATATGTTTTCAATGCTTTGAACTGGTAATCAAGTGCATCTGCATAATTACCCAATGAGTAATGCAGGTTACCGATATTGACGTAACTGTTTGCCTCTCCGCGTTTGTCGTCAAGTTGGAGACAAAGTTCCAGACTTTGATTGTAGTATGGCATTGCGCGCTCATACCTTGAAAGATGATGATGAACACTGCCAATGTTATTAAAAAAAGACGCCATCGATCTTTTATCGTCTGACCGTTTGCTATACTCCAATCCTTTTTCATACATCTCGAGCGATATTTCGAATTCGCCCTTGAAAAACGATACGCTTCCTAACACACGATAGGCATCGGCTATCGCTTTGTAGTCATTTATCTCGCTCGCCACAGAAATCGCCCGACATGCCGTTTGTTTTGCGTTTTCAAATTCTGAGAGGCGTTGATAAACGATGCATTGAAGGCTTAAACATCGAGATAAAACTTTGTTGTAAGGCTCTCTCTCAAATTGGTGTTCATTAAGCATTGCCTCTGCTTCTTTGAGCATTGCCAATGCTTTTTGTGGCTCTTTTATGCAAAGCGGCTTTGCTTTATCACAGAGCGATTCTGCTTCACTGAGCAATATGGTTTGGTCATCAAACATGGTTTTCTGGCATTTGTTGGCTTGGCTCGGCTTGTAACTCGACGATAAAGGTTGCACCTTTATTTTTGCCTTCTGATTCTGCCCAGATTTTTCCGCCGTGCAGTTCCACAAGTTTCTTAACAATAGAAAGCCCAAGCCCGGTTGAACTTTCGCCGCCGGTGGGTCGCGCAGAAAGCCGCTGAAATTTTCCGAACAGTTTTTTCATGTCTTCTTCGCTTAAGCCTTGTCCTTCATCTTGCACCGAGAATCGCACCGTGCCATTTGTGCCTCGTGCAACGGTTAGTCGAATTGTTTTTTCAGGCGGGGAGTATTTAATCGCATTGCTTATCAAGTTTTCAACGACTTCCTTCATTCGCTCGACATCAATGCTCACGATGCAATTTTCCTCAATGCTCACTTCCAGTTTTTGGCGTTTGGCTTCCGCCATCAAGTAAAAATTTTCGCTAATGACTTGAACCATCAAGCCCAAATCGCTATTGCGTCGGTTCAACTCCAATTTGCCCGCGTCGATTGCGGCAGTTTGCAACAGGTCTTCAATCAAGCCGAGCATTTTTTGTGAAGCACGCCGAATAGATGAGGCTTTTTTGTTGATGGTGGCGAGTTGCTTGGATTCTTCGCTAATGAGTTCGGCAAATCCCATAATGATTTGAAGCGGGTTTTTGAGGTCGTGCGCCGCAATGGCTAAGAGTTCGTTTTTGAGTTGATTGGCTTCTTGAAGTTCTTTGTTCAGACGCGCAAGGTCTTCGTTTTTGAGGCGATAGAGTTCGGCTTCGCGTTGCGATTTGTCCAATTCATATTTGAGCGTGAGTTTCTTCGTTTTTTCTTCGGATTGCTCGCGCAAGAGTGCATTTTCAAGTTCATGAAACTTGACGAAGTGCTCGTAGGCTTTTTGGTAATCACCAAGTTCGCGATAGGCTTCAGCGAGCAACTGTCGCGCTTGTTTTTCAATGTTTTTTGTTCCGATTTCTTGCGAGAGCGTTACACTTTCCATCAAATATGCGATGGACTCTTGATACTGTTTGCTGTTCAGCAAAGCATGTCCAATGGCTTGAATCGTATGTGCTTCGCCGCTTTTGTCGCCCATGGCTCTGCGCCGCTCCAAACTTTTTTTCATCATCTCCAAGCCTTTCTCGACCTGACCCAAGTCGAAGTAGGCGGCACCTGCATTGAGGAGCGAGACGCTGATTTCGCGTTCTTGATGGGTTTTTGTTCTTATTTCAAGGGATTCTAAGAAGTAATCGAGGGCTTTTTGCTTGTCGTTGTTGTAGTAGTGAATCGTGCCGATGTTGCTTAGCACTGTGCCCCACTCCACATAAAGCTCGCAGGCTTTGGCAAGTTCTAAGGCTTCTTCGTAGAACTCTTGCGCTCTTTCCAAATTTCCCATGGTTTGATACAGACCACCGATATTGATGAGCGTGCCACACTGTTGCACTCTATCGTTCATTTGCATATTGATTTGCAATGCAAACATATAGCACTCCATGGCTTTGCTATGCTCGCCTAATTTCCAATACACCAAGCCTTTGTTTGTGAGCACACTTGCCTGACCACGCACATCTTGCAGATTTTGAAACTCGTCCAACGATTTATTCAAGCAATTGAGTGCTTCTTGATAGTTGCCACGATTGTAAGCAAAAACACCCTTGTTTCGGAACGACGAGGCGATGCCAAATCGATGTCGCGCTTGTAAGGCAAGCGACAAGGCTTCGTCGGAGAGGACTTCCGCTCGCGCCATGTCGTTTGAGCGCAGTTGATAGGCAAGTTCGTTCATCAGGTCGATTCTCTCCCGCCCATCGGTTGCCTTTGCAAGACGCGCTTCAAGCGAATGAATTTTCTCGTCAGGGTTCATCTTTGCAGGTGCACTAAAAATTCGGCGTATATCGGTTTTCAGGATAAAATTGCTTGATAATCTCCATTGCTTCTTCGGGCGAATCGACGAGGAAAATAAAATCCATGTCGTTTTCGCTGATGTAATGATGTTTTTCCATCAATGTTTTTCTAATCCACTTCCATAAGTCGCCCCAAAATTCTTTGCCAATCAAGATGACGGGAAACATGGTGATTTTCTGTGTTTGAATAAGCGTGATGGCTTCGAAAAATTCGTCCATTGTGCCGTATCCGCCGGGCATGACGATAAAGGCTTGCGAATACTTGACGAACATGACTTTTCGGACGAAGAAGTAATCGAACCAGATGAGCCGCTCTTTGTCGATGTAAGGATTGGCTTCTTGCTCGAAGGGCAGAACGATGTTTAAGCCGACCGAGACGCCGCCTGCTTTTTTCGCGCCTTTGTTGCCTGCTTCCATAATTCCCGGTCCGCCGCCCGTAATCACGCCAAGCCCGTGTTCTGCCAAGAGTTCCGCCATTCGCTCTGCCATTTTGTAATACTTATCGTTTGGCTTCACGCGCGCCGAGCCAAAGATGGCAACCGATGGACCGGCTTCCGCCATTTTCTCGAAGCCTGTAACGAACTCCGCCATAATGCGAAAGATGCGCCAGCCGTCGTGGCTCAAATCTGCCCACTTTTCCATCTTGCTTCGAAATGCTTCTGAGACCTGCTCTGCGGCATTGACAATTTTCGGCGGCGCACCATTGCTTTTTTTGAGAACAACATTGCCCGTTCTTGAAAACTTCGTTACAGACTTTTTCCTTGTGCTTTTCATTTGTGATACTAAAGCGTTAAAAAGTTTTTGAGAATTTTTTTGCCTTCGGCGGTCATAATCGATTCGGGGTGAAACTGCACGCCGTAAAGTTTTTTCGCTTTGGATTCCAATCCCATAATGATACCGTCGTCTGTCCACGCCGTTACAGCAAGGCTTTCGGGCAAAGTCTCTTTTTCTACGATGAGCGAGTGATAGCGCGTTGCCTCAAACGGATTTTCAACATCTTGAAAAATTCCCTCACGGTTGTGATGCACTTTTGACACTTTTCCGTGCATCGGCTTCGGCGCACGAATCACCTTTCCGCCTAAGGCTTGCCCGATGGATTGATGCCCTAAGCACACGCCGAGAATCGGAATCCGCGATTGAAATCGCTCAATCACACTTAGCGAAATGCCTGCTTCATTCGGTGTGCAAGGACCGGGCGAAATGACAATTTTTTCGGGCTGTTTTTTTTCAATCTCATCGAGCGTCAGTTCATCGTTGCGATAAACTTCCATCTCTGCACCAAGTTCGCCGAAGTATTGAACCAAGTTGTAAGTGAATGAATCGTAGTTATCAATGACGAGCAGCATAGGTTGGTTTATGGTTTTTGAAGATACCTTGAATTTACGCAACATTTCCGCCGATTAGAATATCCTTATTTGCCATATTCTTTCGTTGCTATATTTACGCCACTTTCCTTAATCAAACCATCTTGCTTTGAATCGGATTATTGTTTGGCATCGGCGCGATTTGCGCACACACGATAACACTGCACTTTTCAACGCGCTCCAAGAAACGACCGACATTCTGCCGCTCTTCATTTTCGCCGACGACATTTTGAAACAGCGCGACGACTTTTCGCCTGCCTGCGTGAAGTTCATGACGGAATCACTCAAAGATTTATCCGCGCAATATGAACGACTTGGCGGCAAACTCATTCTTCGGCGCGGCTTTTTTCTCGAAGTTTTGCACGAGGTCGTTCGAGAATCCGAAGCGCGTGCGATTTATTTCAACGAAGATTACGAACCCGCTGCCAAAGCCCGCGACAACGATGTGATTCAAACCTTCACCAAACTCGGCTTGCAAGTGAGAGCCTTCAAAGACCAAGCCCTTTTCGCCAAGCAGGAACTTCTCACCAAACAAGGCAAACCTTATACGGTTTTCACACCTTACAAAAAAGCATGGCTCTCGCAAGTGCATCTTATTCCGACGCCCATCCCTGCGCCGAAGCATCTGACAACGGTTGCGATTAACTCCCTTCCGCCACTTTCACACGACGAACTCGGATTTCCCTGCACCCAGCAGTTGCTCGTCAAAGGTGGCTCAACCGAAGGCGAACGCCAACTCGAGCAGTTTCTTTCCAACAAAATTCATCGCTACAAAGAACTGCGCGACTTTCCCGCTCTTGATGGCACCAGTTTGCTTTCTGCCCATTTGCGCTTTGGCACAATTAGCGTCAGAGAAATTGTTCGCCGCGCGTTGTCGCTCTTGGAAGATGCTAAAAGTGAGGCGGAAAAAATTGGCATTGAAACCTTCGTGAGCGAACTCATTTGGCGCGATTTTTACTTTCAGATTTTAGACAACTTTCCGATTGTTGAAAAAGAAAGTTTTCAGCCGTCGTTTCGGCACTTGCAGTGGGAAAATCGTGATGCTTACTTTGAAGCGTGGAAATTCGGGCGAACGGGCTTTCCGATTGTCGATGCCGCCATGCGCCAACTGAACACAACCGGCTGGATGCACAACCGATTGCGCATGATTGTTGCCAGTTTTCTCACCAAAGATTTGCTTATCGATTGGCGATGGGGCGAGCGATATTTCATGCAGATGCTCGTCGACGGCGATATGGCGGCAAACAACGGCGGTTGGCAATGGAGCGCGAGCACCGGCACGGACGCACAACCTTATTTCAGAATTTTTAATCCTACTTCGCAGTCGCAAAAGTTTGACCCGCATGGAAAGTTCATCAAAGCCTTTGTGCCCGAACTTCGCGCCGTTCCCGAAAAATATATTCACGCGCCGCATGAAATTTTGCAAAAGTCGCCGCTTCTTGCAAGGGAAATTGGAATTGAACTCGGAAAAGATTATCCGCTTCCGATTATTGACCACGCTGTTCAGCGCGAGAAATCTCTCGCGATGTTCAAATCAGCAAAGTAACCTTTTTGCACGATGAACTTTCGCTACATTCTTTCAGAAAGCGTTTCAGGATTTCGGCGCGCCAAACTTGCCAGCGCGATTTCCATTTTCACCATTAGCATTTCGCTGGTGTTGCTTGGCATTTTTGCGACGCTTTCGCTCAACGCCTCGCGTGTGCTTTCCGAAATTCGCTCTCGTGTAGAAGTAGAGTTCTTTTTAAGCCAATCGCTGAAAGAAAAAGACGCCCGACGCCTTGCCGCCTCCTTGCAAAACGAAACTTCTGTTCAAACAGCGGTGTATATTTCGCCTGATAGTGCGGCGCAAATTTTTAAGTCAGAATTTGGCGAAGATGTTGTTGCGATTCTCGGCACCAATCCCTTGCCGGCTTCAATTAAAGTGAGGTTGAAATCTGATTACGCCACGCTCGATAGTTTGGAGAACTTCGTCGCCGAAGTCAAAACGCGAAACGGCATTTTGGAAGCGCGATACAACAAGGAGTTTCTGGCAGGGCTCGACCGCAACGCACGAATTTTGTTCTATGTTACTTGTGGCATCGGCATATTGATTTCCATTGCCGCGATTGCGTTGATTTCCAATACGATTCGCCTGATTATTATGAACAAGCAAGAAATTATTCGCACGATGCTTCTTGTTGGGGCTACAAATGGCTTTATTCGCTCACCGTTTTTGATTGAAGGTGCGTTGCAAGGATTTTTGGGGGGAATTTTCGCCATTGGCTTGCTTGCTCTCGTCAATGTTGCACTTTATCAAACTTATCCCGACCTCTACGAAGCGATTGCCTTGCCCGACTATCGCGTTTATGGGATTCTTGCCGTGTTGGGCTTGCTTCTGGGGCTGTTTGGAAGTTCGCTTGCCGTGCGAAAGTTTTTAAGCGGGAATTGATTTTTCAAAGTGGCTAAACGCTTGTATTTTCAGTCGCTTTTTCGGCGTGATATTTATCGGGCGTTGTGATAGCTATCACATTCAACCGCTTTGAATTGGCGTAATATCGGCTTGTAACTTTCACGAATCATTCATTCAACTAACTTATTCAACTAAACCGAGAGGATTAACGATGCGCCTTCTAAAACTCACCTTGCTTCTGCTGACGACAGCGGTGCCTTTGAGCGCACAGGTTCAATTTGACCGTGCTCAAAGTCGCCTTTTAGTCGACCCTGCTGAAATCACGATTGCCGCATTTGCGTCAATTGTTCTTGATGGAAATATCCCATCTGGTGCACCGTCTGTGCTTTTGATTGCATATGAAAACAACGGACAGCCCGTTCCGACGCGCCTTTCCATGAAATTTTCACGAAACGGACAACTGATTGGCTCAGGTCTTAGCCCTTGGGTTCAGAATTTCACAGGGTCTGTTCGCCATACCAACAACACGCTTGCCAGCGGTCCATGGCGTCTGAGCGGCAAAACCGAAGATGCGTCGCGCGATTTGCTTCGCGACATCATTCAGAAAGCAGGCGGACGGTTTCCATCAGGCACCTACACCATCCTCTTTGAATTGTTTACCAACAACAACGATTTGACGCCTGTTGAT
>CALGMC010000118.1 GCA_937959145.1 uncultured Chlorobiales bacterium | reverse complement strand
TGTCAAAGCAAATCGTTACAGAAAACAGCAATGTGTTGAGAGCAAAATTTTCCGAAGAGTGTTTGACAGAAGATTTTTTTCAGAGGTTAATTTCGCATCGCATCAGAAAGCAAAGCAATGCCAACGATACAACAATTAGTTCGCAAAGGAAGAAACTCGAAAGCGTTCAAAACCGCTTCACCGGCACTTGAAAGTTGTCCGCAAAAGCGAGGTGTGTGCACGCGCGTTTATACAACGACCCCGAAAAAGCCGAATTCGGCACTTCGCAAAGTGGCGAAGGTTCGTCTTTCAAATCAAGAAGAAGTTATCGCCTACATTCCCGGAGAAGGGCACAACCTTCAAGAGCACTCCATCGTGCTGATTCGTGGCGGTCGTGTTAAAGATCTTCCCGGTGTTCGCTATCACATTGTTCGTGGCTCGCTCGATACGGCGGGTGTTGCAAATCGCGGTCGCTCCCGTTCTAAATACGGCTCTAAGAAAGCCCAACCAGCGGCGGCAGGCAAAGGCGCACCAGCGGCAAAAGGTAAAAAATAATTGAACGAACGAAGACTATGCGTAAGAAATCATCAAATAGAAGCGGTTCGCTCGGCGACCCGAAATATCAAGACCCCGTAGTAGAGCGCGCAATTAACGCGATTATGGAGTGCGGCAAGAAAAACATTGCGCGCAATATCGTCTATAAGGCGTTCGACATTATGGAGAAAAAAAATCAAGAAAATCCGCTTGAGACATTCCGAAAAGCGATTTCAAACGTGGCACCAGTAGTGGAAGTTCGTGGTAAGCGCATTGGCGGCGCAACCTATCAAATTCCGATTGAAGTGCGCGCCGACCGACGTCTTGCGCTTGCTATGCGTTGGATAAAAGAAAATTCTTTGAAGCGCGGCGGACGCTCAATGGCGGATAAATTCGCTGCTGAACTTTTGGACGCATCGAATAATCAAGGAAATTCAGTGCGCAAAAAAGAAGAAGTTCATAAAATGGCAGAAGCAAACAAAGCCTTTTCGCACTTCCGATTCTAAATAGTCCGTTCTAATCATTTTTAAGTTAGTCATAACGAAAACCGAATCCGACAAACGACAATGCCCAGACAGATTGCGTTAGACAGAGTAAGAAATATTGGAATTTCCGCACACATCGATGCAGGAAAAACCACAACAACCGAGCGTATTCTTTATTACACCGGTCGCGTTCACCGATTGGGTGAAGTTCACGACGGTGCGGCGACGATGGACTGGATGGAACAAGAAAAAGAGCGTGGAATTACAATCACCTCAGCCGCTACAACATGCTTTTGGACAGCAAAGTATGGCAACTTCAAAGATAAAAAGCATCGAATCAACATCATTGATACGCCTGGACACGTGGACTTTACCGTTGAAGTTGAGCGTTCTTTGCGTGTGCTCGATGGTGCGGTTGCGTTATTCGACTCGGTAGCAGGTGTTCAGCCGCAGTCAGAGACGGTTTGGCGTCAAATGAACAAGTATAAAGTGCCGCGCATTGCATATGTGAACAAGATGGATAGAATCGGTGCGAATTTCTTGAATGTAGTAAAGATGATTCAAGACCGCCTTAAGTCGCGTGCTGTTCCGATTCAACTGCCTATCGGTGAAGGCGATATGTTCAAAGGCTTCGTTGACCTGATTCGTATGAAGGGCGTAATTTATGACGCGGAAGACGGCACAGCCTACCACGAAATTGAAATTCCTGCCGATATGGCGGAAATCGTCAAACATTGGCGCACGAATTTGATTGAATCGGTGTCGGAAGTGAATGATACGCTTTTGGAAAAATATCTTGGTGGCGAAGAGCCGACCGAAGAAGAAGTTAGAGCCGCACTCCGAGAAGCCTGCTTGAAATTGATTCTTGTTCCGATGCTCTGTGGCTCATCGTTCAAGAACAAAGGCGTTCAATTTATGTTGGACGCAGTTGTTGATTATCTGCCCTCGCCTATCGACATCGGAGAAGTGAAAGGCACAGACCCCAAAACAGGCAACGAGTTGGTGCGCAAAGTTTCTGATGATGAGCCTTTCTCAGGGCTTGCATTCAAGATTGCGACAGACCCCTTTGTTGGTCGCTTAACATATGTGCGCGTTTACTCAGGAAAAGTCAATTCTGGCAGCTACGTCATCAATGCCACAAATGGCAAAAAAGAACGTGTTGGTCGTGTGCTCCAAATGCACGCCAATCATAGAGAAGATTTAGAAGAAGGGTTGGCGGGAGAAATCGTCGGTATCGTTGGATTGAAAGATACGCGCACGGGTGATACGCTCTGCGAAGACGGAAAATTAATTGTGCTTGAAAAAATTGTGTTCCCTGAACCAGTTATTCAAATCGCGATTGAGCCGAAAACAAAAGCCGACTCTGAAAAAATGAGCATCGCGCTCCAAAAACTTGCAGAAGAAGACCCAACCTTCCGCGTTAAAACCGATGAAGAAACCAACCAAACGATCATTTCAGGCATGGGTGAATTGCACCTTGAAATCATCGTTGATAGAATGAAACGCGAGTTCAAGGTTGAGGCAAACATTGGCAAGCCGCAAGTGGCTTACAAAGAAACCATTCGCAAGCGTGTTGAAGCCGAAGGAAAATTTGTGCGTCAATCGGGTGGTAAAGGTCAGTTTGGATTGGTAAATCTTTATGTAGAGCCATCGGAAAAAGGAAAAGGATTCGAGTTCGTCAACGAAATCAAAGGTGGGGCTATTCCGAAAGAATACATTCCAGCAGTTCAAGATGGTATCGAGGAAGCGTTGAAAAACGGGGTGTTAGCGGGCTATCCAATGCAAGACATAAAGGTAACCTTGTTTGACGGAAAATATCACGAGGTCGACTCATCGGAAATGGCATTCAAAATTGCAGGCTCAATCGGTTTTAAAGAAGGTGCCCGTCGCGCAAACCCTGTACTTCTCGAACCAATTATGGCAGTTGAAGTAACAACGCCCGAAGACTACATGGGTTCTGTAATGGGCGACCTTTCCAGCCGTCGCGGACGAATTGAAGGCATGGAAGCGCGACACGGCGAGCAAGTCATTACTGCAAAAGTGCCGCTTGCAAATATGTTTGGTTATTCAACCGACTTGCGCTCGATGTCGCAAGGACGCGCAAACTACACGATGGAGTTCTTCGCATATGAAGAAGCACCAAAAGCGGTCGCCGAAGAAATCATCGAGAAGAGCGGCACAAAAGCAACCGCTGAAGCATAAGTCGCTGAAAGAAAATTTGAGTTTAAATACAACCACTTGCAACTGCTAACTTTGGAGGAATCCAACAATGGCTAAAGAGAATTTCAAGAGAGACAAACCGCACGTGAACATCGGCACGATTGGACACGTCGACCATGGTAAAACTACGCTCACGGCGGCAATCACCAAAACGCTCTCTGAGCGCGGCATGGCGCAAGCATTGGCTTACGACCAAATCGACAAAGCACCCGAAGAAAAAGCACGCGGCATCACAATTTCAACGTCTCACGTTGAATATGAAACCGATAAGCGTCACTATGCGCACATCGACTGTCCTGGACACGCCGACTATATCAAAAATATGATCACTGGTGCCGCCCAAATGGACGGTGCGATTCTCGTTGTCGCCGCAACCGACGGACCAATGCCGCAAACACGCGAACACATCTTGCTTGCTCGTCAAGTCAATGTGCCGTCAATTGTTGTTTTCTTGAACAAAATTGACATTGCCGACCCAGAACTTGTGGAACTCGTCGAGATGGAACTTCGCGAGTTGCTGACGAGCTACAAATTCCCAGGCGATGAAATCCCGATTGTGCGCGGCTCTGCGCTTGGCGCACTCAACGGAGAAAAGCAATGGGTTGATTCCGTTGTTAAGTTAATGGAAGAAGTCGATCGCTACATTCCGACGCCCGTGCGCGATGTTGATAAACCGTTCTTGATGCCCGTCGAAGACGTCTTCACGATTCAAGGTCGTGGAACAGTCGCCACAGGACGCATCGAGCGCGGAAAAATCAAACTGAACGAAGAAGTTGAACTCGTTGGCTTCGGTCCGACAAAGAAATCAGTCGTAACTGGTATCGAAATGTTCCGCAAGAACCTTGATGAAGGTCAAGCCGGCGACAACGCAGGATTGCTTCTTCGCGGTATTGAAAAGAGCGAAGTTGAGCGTGGTATGGTTATCGCAAAACCGGGTAGCATCACGCCGCACACAAAGTTCAAAGCGCAAATTTATGTGTTGAAGAAAGAAGAAGGTGGTCGCCACACTTCGTTCTTCTCAGGCTATCGTCCGCAATTCTATTTCAGAACCACTGACGTGACGGGTGTCATTACGCTGCCTGCGGGTGTAGATATGGTTATGCCTGGTGATAACGTAACCGTCGAAGTAGAATTGATTACGCCTGTTGCAATGGATAAAGGTTTGAACTTCGCGATTCGCGAAGGTGGTAGAACCATCGGCGCAGGTGCAGTATCTGAAATCATTGCGTAAGTAACGATTAGAATAGGAATAAGGGGCGTTTATTTCGGCAGACGCTCCTTTTTTATCCAAAATTAGACACTGAAAATTAGACACAGAAAAAGACGTGGCAGCGCAACAGAAAATCCGTATTAAGCTCAAATCATATGACCACAGTTTGGTCGATAAGTGGGCGGAAAAAATTATCGATGTCGTCAAACAAACGGACGCAATCATTTCAGGTCCGATTCCGCTTCCAACGGAATCACAAGTTTATACGGTCAATCGCTCTCCCCATGTTGACAAGAAATCACGTGAGCAATTTATGATTGCTTCACACAAACGTTTGATTGAAATCATCAACCCAAGTGGCAAAACAATCGATTTGCTGATGAAAATCGAGTTGCCCAGCGGCGTCGATGTCGAAATTAAGAGCTAAGTCATTACAAATAACAGATTCATTAACCGCTGTTTCTGAACGGTGGGTTACAAAATCGAACACACATGAGTGCAATTTTAGGAAAAAAGGTCGGAATGACGAGCATCTATGATGCAAAAGGCAAAGTCGTTCCGTGTACGGTGATTGAAGCAGGTCCATGCTTCATCTCGCAAGTAAAAACAGTCGATAAAGAAGGGTATAACGCCTACCAATTTGCGTTCAACGAAAAGCGCGAAGACCGCACCCCGAAGCCTCAAATCGGACACTTCAAAAAAGCAAATGTGAAACCTGCTTACGAAGTAGTCGAGTTTCGCAAAGAAGTCGTTGGGTTGGAATTGAATTCTGGCGACGTCGTTAAAGCCGACGTGTTCAAAGAAGGTGAAAAGGTAGACATTGTCGGCACTTCAAAGGGTAAAGGATTTGCGGGCGTTGTCAAGCGTCATCACTTTGGTGGGGGGTTCAGAACGCACGGGCAATCTGACCGTGAGCGTGCGCCCGGTTCAATGGGGGGCTCGTCGCATCCGTCGCGCTCTTTCAAAGGGCTGAAAATGGGCGGCAGAATGGGCGGCGAACGCGTTACCGTTCGCAACTTGGTTGTTGTGAAAGTAATTGCCGACTCCAACTTGATTGTTGTGCGCGGCGCGGTTCCAGGACCGAAAAACGCCTACCTTCAAATCACGACAGCAAAGAAACCATAATCATCAAGCCGTAACGATTAAACGCAGCAATAAGAATGGAACTCAAAGTTTTGAAAAAGGACGGAACGGACAGCGGCGAAATGATTGCGCTCAACCCCGAAATTTTCGAGATTCAACCGAGCGACCACGCAATTTATCTCGATGTCCGCTCAATTCGCGCCAATCAACATCAAGGCACGCACAAGGTAAAGTCGCGCTCCGAAGTTCGTGGTGGTGGCAAGAAGCCCTATCGTCAAAAAGGTACAGGCGGCGCACGTCGCGGAACGCAACGCTCTCCGTTGATGCCCGGCGGCGGCGCAATTTTTGGACCACAACCACATGACTATGTTGTTGGCATTAACAAGAAAGTTAAAACGCTTGCACGTAAGTCGGCATTAGCATATAAAGCAAAAGCAAATGCGATTGTCGTTGTCGAAGACTTCACGCCCGAAGTTATCAAGACGAAAGAAATCGCAAGCACGCTCAAAAATCTCGGCATTGCGGGAAAGAAAACGCTTTTCCTTACGGCGGGCAAAAACGATGTGCTCTACAAATCGGGACGAAATATTCCGACGCTGAATGTCTTGGAAGCCAACAAAGCATCAACCTACGACATTTTGGATAATAAAGTGCTGTTGCTCCAAAAGAGCGCGGTCAAAGCCCTTGAAGAAACTCTTTTGTAACGGAGATAAAATATGACCAACGTATTAGTAAGACCGCTTCTCACCGAAAAAATCTTGAAACTTCAAGAAGAGAAAAATCAATATGCGTTTGAGATTCAAGACGGTGCCACAAAAGAAGAAGTGAAAAAAGCCGTAGAATCCAAGTTTGGCGTTCAGGTGGTTTCCGTGCGCACAATGAGCAAGAAGGGAAAAGCAAAAGCACAAATGACGCGCAAAGGTGTTCGCTACGGAAAGCACTCCGATACAAAGCGCGCATTTGTTACGCTCGCCAAAGACAACAAAATCGATTACTACGCCAATACAGGCGCATCTGAAAAAAAAGATTAAAGGCATAACAGACCTCGCAAGGTCAATTACGACGAATTCAATCACGACGAATCATGGCGGTTAGAAAATTAAGACCAGTAACACCGGGAACGCGATTTGCATCGTATCCTTCGTTTGAAGAAATCACGAAAAAAGAGCCTGAAAAAAGTTTGATTGTACCGCTTAAAAAGACAGGCGGACGCAACAACCTCGGGCGAGTAACCTCACGCGGCATGGGCGGCGGCGCAAAACGCTTCTATCGCCTGATTGACTTCAAGCGCGACAAAGAAATGAACGCCACCGTTGAAGCCATTGAATATGACCCAAACCGCTCGGCACGCATCGCGTTACTCAAATATGACGATGGCGAAAAGCGATACATTCTTGCTCCGAATGGCACAAAAGTCGGCGATAAAATTGAATGTGGCGACGGCGCAGACATTAAAACCGGTAATGCACTACGATTGAAGTTTATTCCTGTCGGCACAGAAATTCACAACATCGAGCTGAAGGCAGGAAAAGGCGCGCAATTAGCGCGTAGTGCCGGCGCATTCGCAACGCTTGCGGCAAAAGAAGGAAATTATGCAACGTTGAAAATGCCGTCGGGCGAAATTCGAAAAGTGAGAATTGAGTGCAAAGCCACGATTGGTGTCGTCGGAAACTTAGAACACGAAAATATTTCGCTTGGAAAAGCAGGTCGCTCGCGATGGCTCGGCATTCGCCCCATTACGCGCGGTATGGCACGCAACCCCGTCGACCACCCAATGGGCGGTGGCGCAGGAAAGTCCAAATCGGGTGGCGGACGTCAGCATCCTGAATCGCCGTGGGGACAAAAAGCCAAAGGCTTAAAGACGAGACGCGGAAAGAAATCGTCCTCGAAACTCATCGTCAGAGACCGTAGAGCCAAGAAACAAGACTAAACAACAAGGTAATCACTTTTAAGCAATGCCACGCTCACTTAAAAAAGGTCCGTTCGTCCAAGATAGGCTCTTGGACAGAATCAAGGAAATGAATGAAAAAGGACAGAAAAAAGTCCTCAAAACATGGTCGCGCGCTTCAATGATAACGCCAGACTTTGTCGGACACACGATTGCCGTGCATAATGGCAAAACGCACATTCCTGTGTATGTGTCGGAAAACATGGTCGGGCACAAGTTCGGAGAATTTGCGCCAACCCGCACTTTTAGAGGACATTCGGGAGCGAAAGAAAAAGGGGCTTCTGCACCCGGCAAAAAGTAACGGAGGAAAATCATCATGAGCGTTAGAAAAAGAGAAGCGGCAACGGCGAGAAAAGAAAAACGTGCCAAAGACACCAAAGTGCAAGCCGTTCAGCGCAATACACCAACTTCGCCACGAAAAATGCGCCTCGTTGTAGACCTCGTGCGCGGCAAAAATGTTGGCGAAGCACAAGCCATCTTGCAAAACTCGACAAAGCATGCCGCAAGAACGGTTCTGCGCACATTGAAATCCGCTGTATCTAATTACATGCAAAAACACAGCGATAGACAGGTGAACGAAGAACGCTTATTTGTTACCGAAGCCTTCGTCGATGGCGGCGTAACGCTCAAGCGGATGCTCCCCGCACCGATGGGAAGAGCCTACCGAATGAGAAAACGCTCTAATCACCTCACGATTGTGGTTGATGAAAAACGAATCAAATCTTGATAATTTTTTGACGCACTAACTCAATGGGACAGAAAGTAAATCCAAACGGCTTTAGACTCGGTATCATCAAAGACTGGGATTCGCGTTGGTATGACGCAGGCGGCAACGTTGCTGAAAAGATTAAAGAAGACCGCTTGATTCGCGAATACGTAACAACGCGCTTAAAGCGTCAAAAAGCAGGCGTTTCAAAGGTGGTTATTGAGCGCACAACCAAAAACATCAAACTTTACATCTACGCGGCACGTCCGGGTGCTGTCGTCGGAAAAAGCGGTGAAGAAATTAACACGCTTGGTCAAGAGCTCGGCAAACTCACGCAGAAAGAAGTAAAAATTGACGTGATTGAAATCAAGAAACCCGAACTTGACGCGCAACTTGTTGCAGACAACATTGCCGCGCAGCTTGAGGGTCGCGTGTCGTTCCGCCGTGCGATGAAACAAGCGATGCAACAAGCCAATCGTGCAGGTGCGGAAGGCATTCGCGTGCAAGTCTCTGGTCGCTTGGGCGGTGCGGAAATCGCTCGTATGGAGCAATACCGCGAAGGTAAAGTGCCGCTTCATACCTTGCGCGCCAATATCGACTATGCACAGTCCACGGCTTTCACTATCACAGGCACCGTTGGCATTAAGGTTTGGATATACAAAGGCGAATTATTGGTTCAACGTATCGATTCCATTGAAGAGGAAGAGCGTCAAAAGGTTAAAGACCGCAGAGAAAATCAGCGCAATCGTGGCGGACGTGGAGATAACCGCCGAGATGGACGCCGTGACGGACGTGGTGGCGGAGACGGACGCGGAGATAACCGCCGACGCCGACGCAAGCCGGGTTCAAGACCTCAACAAGGCGGCGGCGATGCTCCGTCTGCCTCGCAAGAGTCTGCCGAATAAGCACACTTACGCGAACTAAACTTTTCTTAAAGGAAATTCTTAACGCATAGGAGATTTCAACGATGTTGATGCCAAAGCGCGTGAAATATCGCAAAACGCAACGCGGTAAAATGAAAGGCAATGAAACCAGAGGAACGAACGTAGACTTTGGTTCTTTCGGGCTCAAAGCACTTGAACAAGCATGGATTACGAGCCGTCAAATCGAAGCCGCTCGCGTCGCCATGAACCGCTTTATGAAGCGCGACGGAAAAGTATGGATTCGTATTTTTCCCGATAAGCCTGTAACCAAGAAGCCCGCTGAAACGCGCATGGGAAGCGGAAAAGGCGCACCTGAATTTTGGGTCGCCGTTGTTAAACCCGGACGCATTATGTTCGAAGCAGATGGTATTCCGAAAGCAACTGCCGAAGAAGCCTTCCGACTTGCCGCCGCAAAACTTCCTATTAAAACGAAGTTTGTTACGCGCCCAGACTACGAAGCCGTAGAAGTTAAAAAGTAATATGAACTGCAATAACGAACCGACAAGGGAAAAGAGATGAAGAAACACGAAATCGCCGCTCTTTCAGCGGAAGAGATGAAAAAGCAAATCGGCGAAATGAAACAACGCATCGCCGATACGAAATTCAACTTAGCGTTTGAACCGCCGCAAAACCCGATGATTCTCCGCAATATGCGCAGAGATATTGCGCGCATGAAAACCGCGCTCAATCAGCAAAAAGCAAAAGCGGCAAAATCTCAATCCGAAAAGAACTAAAACGAGCCTGAACGATGTCAGAAACACAAACCGCTACGCCCGAAACCACGACAAAAAAAATCGTGCGTGAAAAAGTGGGAAAAGTCGTGAGCAATAAAATGCAGAAAAGCATCGTCGTCGCTATTGAGCGTCGCGAACAGCACCCCATTTACAAGAAGTTCATGAAAAAGACGACGAAGATTATGGCGCATGATGAAAAAAACGAAGCAAGCATCGGCGACACCGTGCGCATCTCCGAGTTCAGACCAATGAGCAAACGCAAAAGTTGGAAACTCGTTGAAATTGTTGAGAAAGCCAAGTAATTACAATGAATCACGAGCCGCTTGCAAAATGAAGGCGGTCGTAAAATCGATAAACGCGTTATGATTCAGAACGAAACAAATTTAGTGGTTGCCGATAACAGCGGCGCAAAAAAAGTTCGCGTTATTCACGTGCCAGGCGGAACGCACCGCCGTTATGCCAGCATTGGCGATGTCGTTGTGGTTTCGGTCAAAGCCGCAATTCCTGGTGGAACCGTCAAAAAGAAAGATGTCTCGCGCGCCGTTGTCGTACGCACGAAAAAAGAATATCGCCGCAAAGACGGCACATACATTCGCTTCGATGAAAACGCCGTTGTGCTCATCAATGCACAAGGCGAGCCAAAAGGCACACGCATTTTTGGACCGATTGCCAGAGAGTTGCGCGATAAGCAGTATATGAAAATCATCTCCCTTGCGCCAGAAGTGCTCTGAGCAAAAAACAAGAGGAGAAGTATTGAAAAATCAAACTCCTTTCGTATTTTTGCGACCCGTTTTTAATGAACGGGCAAATCAAGCGGAAGTAACTCAGCTGGTAGAGTCACAGCCTTCCAAGCTGTTGGTCGCGGGTTCGAGTCCCGTCTTCCGCTCAAAAAGAAAAATGCGTCAATCTTCACTCCAAGCGCGACGTGAGATTGACGCAAAATTTTTCTCAAAATAAAACGTAACGAAAACTTCAAAGCGAAAACCGTTCAAAGACTATGAAATTAGGAAATAAGCCTGTAAAGATGCACGTGAAGAAGAACGACAACGTTCAAGTTTTAACGGGAAACGATAAAGGCAAGACGGGTAAAATCCTGCGCGTTTTCCCCGACCGAAATCGGGTGATTGTCGAAGGCGTTAATCTTCGCAAGCGTCATACACGCCCAAATAAAAACCAACCACAAGGCGCGATTATTGAACGAGAAATGCCGATTCACGCCTCCAACGTTAAGAAGGTTTGAAATAAATAACTCACTCAAATAGGAAACGACAAAGACCGTTTCCGCTAAATTGAACGAAGCCAATGGCACAAAAAGAGCAAAAAAAAGGTAAGAAAAAGGAAGCAGAATCGCCTGCCAAAGCGAATGTTGACTACTCTCATCTTCCTAAGCCAAAGCCGAGACTACACGAAAAATATCGTAATGAAGTGGTTAAGAAGTTGATGGAGCAGTTTAAGTATGACAACGTCATGATGGTGCCGAAACTCAAAAAAATCAGCATCAACATCGGTGTTGGTCAAGCCTCACAAGACCCGAAACTTATGGAAATTGCAGTCAAAGAATTAGCAACGATTTCTGGTCAAAAGCCCGAAGTGCGCAAATCCAAAAAGGCGATTTCAAACTTCAAGTTGCGCGAAAATCAACCAATTGGTTGCCGAGTAACGCTTCGCCGCGAAAAGATGTATGAATTTATGGACCGATTGATTGCGCTTGCCATTCCACGCATTCGCGACTTCAAAGGTGTGAGCGATAGCAGCTTCGATGGACGCGGAAACTATACGCTGGGCGTAAAAGAGCAAATCATTTTCCCTGAGATTGATATTGACAAAGTCAATCGCATTTCGGGTATGGACATCACGTTTGTTACAACGGCGAAAACTGACGAAGAATCCTACGCGCTTCTCAAAGAAATGGGAATGCCGTTCAAGAAGAGAAACTAAACTGATTCAAAAAATATGGCAAAGACAAGTGTTGTGGTTCGCAATGAAAAGCGAAAAGAAATCGTGGCGCGATACGCCGCATTGCGAGAAGAATTGAAGAAGAAAGCCTTAGCAGGCGACGAAGCCGCCGCACGCAAACTTCGTGAGTTGCCGCGTAACAGCTCGGCGACGCGCGTTCGCAATCGATGCAATTTGACAGGAAGACCGCGAGGCGTATATGCAGAGTTCGGGTTATGCCGACATCAATTCCGAGACCTTGCGCTCGCAGGTAAAATTCCGGGTGTGAAAAAAGCTAGTTGGTAAATCATTAAATTTTCTAATCAATACTTGTGGTCAGCCGCAACCGAGTGGTGTCGGGAGCAGGAACGCACAAGATAATTTCAAATTTCAACCAAAATGCCCGTTACAGATCCTATCGCGGATTATTTGACACGAATCCGCAACGCCGCAAAAGCAAAGCACAAAACGGTAGATGTGCCCCAATCCAAACTGAAAGAAAGCATCTCCAAGTTGCTTAAAGATAAAGGGTATATCAAAGATTACTCCGTTGTTACAGTAGAAAAGTTTCCTGTTTTGCGCGTTCAACTTCGCTATCTCTCAAACGGAGAGCATGCGATTAAAGAAATCACTCGCGTAAGCACGCCCGGACGCCGCGTCTATGAAGGAAAAAATATCAAGAGATATTTAAGCGGACTTGGACTGTCGGTTGTATCGACGTCAAAGGGACTCATGACGGATAAAGAAGCCCGTGCCGCAGGTGTGGGCGGTGAAGTTCTTTTCCGTATTCACTAACCGAAATCGTTTGAAGGAGCAAGACAAATGTCAAGAATTGGAAAAAAGCCGATTGCGATTCTCAAAGGCGTAAAAGTTGAAGTAAAAAACGGAAAAATTATCGTTGCCGGTCCGAAAGGACAGCTCGAGGAAACCCTTCGCGGAAATATCACCGTCAAAACCGAAGGAGAAAGTGTTACCGTTGAGCGCGGCGATGAAAACAAACAAACGCGCGCATTGCACGGATTATATCGTGCGCTCATCAATAACATGGTTCAAGGTGTTTCACAAGGTTACACCAAAAAGTTAGAAATCACAGGTGTTGGCTACAAAGCGGAATTAAAGCAAAATTGGCTGGTGATGTCGCTGGGGTATTCACACCCGATTTTTTTCCGACCGCCCGAAGGCGTGAAAATTGAAACGCCACAACCCACAAACGTGGTTGTCAGCGGCATCGATAAGCAACTTGTTGGCGCGGTTGCCGCGAAAATTCGCTCCTTCAAAAAGCCTGAACCCTACAAAGGCAAGGGAATTAAGTATGAAGGCGAGAATATCCGTCGTAAAGAAGGTAAGACGGCTGGTAAGTAAATTTTTTAGATGAACAAGGAGGCGGCAACTATCGCCTCCAAAACTTAGACGAAGATGAAAGTTCCAGAAAAAATTCAGCGCAGATTCAAAGTTAAAATGCGCGTGCGCAAAAAAGTAACGGGCACTGCCGAGCGTCCTCGCTTGACGGTCTACCGTAGCTTGAATCACATCTACGCGCAACTTATCGACGACGATAAAGGCGTAACCCTTGCCGCCGCAACAAGCAATAAAAAATCGCTTGAAGGCTCTTTCAAAGGCATGAAGAAAACCGAAGTGAGCAAAAAAGTGGGCGAAATGCTTGCAGAAAACGCCAAAGCGAAAGGCATTACGAAAGTCGTCTTTGACCGCAACGGCTATCAATATCACGGTCGCGTCAAAGCGTTAGCCGACGGCGCACGCGAAGGCGGATTAGAATTCTAAACTCAATCAGAGCAATGACAAAACAAGCGCAAAAGAAAGTTAGACCGGGCGAATTGAACCTGAAAGAAAAATTAGTTCAAGTGAATCGCACCGCGAAAGTCGTTAAAGGTGGAAAGCGTTTCGGCTTCAACGCCATCGTTGTTGTGGGTGACGGCGAAGGACATGTTGGATACGGACTCGGCAAAGCCAATGAAGTGCAAGACGCAATCGCCAAAGGCACGGAAGATGCAAAGAAAAATGTCTTCAAAGTTCCTGTTATCAAAGGCACGATTCCGCACGAAGTTTATGTAAAATTCGGCGCGGCAAAAATTTTGATGAAGCCCGCCTCGCAAGGAACAGGACTTATCGCTGGCGGCGCAGTGAGAGCCGTGCTCGAAAGTGCGGGCGTCAGAGACGTGCTCACTAAATCGCTTGGTTCATCTAACCCGCACAACGTTGTTAAAGCGACCGTCAAAGGGCTTTTAAGCCTCTCCGACGGAATGGAAGTCGCGGCGCGACGCGGTAAATCACTTAAAGAAGTTTTTGAAGGCTAATCACTAAAAATGATTAGAGCGACCTAATTCATGCGACTTAATTCATAAGCCTTATTTACAAGCGATATGTCAGAGACGAAGAAACAACTCAAAATCACGCAAATCAGAAGCATGATTCGTTGCACGAAAAATCAAAAAGCAACGATGAAATCGCTCAAACTATCTCATCCGAACAACTCAGTTGTGCGAACTGACAACCCCGCATTGCGCGGTCAACTTAAATCGGTTGAGCATCTCGTTAAAGTCGAAGAACTCAACTAAGGAAAGGATTTTTGGGAATGAACTTACATACACTTACGCCAGCAAAAGGTTCGAGAAAACCTAAGAAGCGCGTCGGGCGTGGACCCGGCTCGGGCAATGGCACGACCGCAGGGCGCGGAAACAAAGGGCATCAAGCACGTAGCGGCTACACAACCAAAAACTTTGAAGGCGGGCAAATGCCGCTCTACCGCCAACTTCCTAAGTTTGGATTCACACCGCCGAACCGAAAGACGGTCATTGGAATCAATGTCTCCCAATTAGAAGCATGGGCAAAAAGCGGTAAAATCGGCTCCGATATGCCCCTCGATGCGTTCAACAAGTTGGGCGTGATTGGCAAAACGGAGTATCTCAAAATTTTGGGCGAAGGTGAATTGACTGCCAAAATCAATGTAACCGCACACGCATTCAGCGAAACCGCCAAAGAAAAAATTGAAAAAGCGGGCGGAAGCGTAACGGTCGCGTATCGAACCGTTGCAGAGGCAAACACCATGAAAAATGTTGAATTTGCAAAAGCAGTATCGACGCCGAAGAAACTTGTTGATGAACACAAGAAAGCAGTCAAAGCACAAAAGAAGGCATCAGCAAAAACTGTCAAAAAATAATCTGACCTACGATGAAACTTGTCGAGAGCATTAGAAATATCAGCAAGATTCCGGAACTGAAAGACCGAATCCTTTACACATTAGGGCTTTTAATTGTGTATCGAATCGGCTCTCATATAACCATTCCCGGCGTTGATGCCGCCGCAGTTGCCGCCGCAGGTGCAGGTCCGACGAATGATTTATTTGGTCTGTTCGACCTCTTTGTCGGAGGTGCGTTCAAACGCGCATCGGTTTTCGCGCTCGGAATCATGCCCTATATCTCGGCATCTATCATTATTCAGTTGCTGGGTGCAGTAACGCCTGTCATTCAACGCTTGCAAAAAGAAGGTGAAGAAGGACGAAAAAAAATCACGCAATACACGCGCTACGGAACAGTATTGCTTGCCGCAATGCAGGCTTGGGGCGTAAGCGTGAGCCTTTCTAGTCCGTCGTCGTTTGGTCAATCAATCGTTCCCGACCCAGGGTTTCTCTTTACGCTCTCGACAGTGATTACGCTTACGGCGGCGACGGTTTTTACAATGTGGCTTGGCGAGCGCATCACAGAGCGCGGCATAGGAAACGGTATTTCGCTGATTATCATGATTGGCATTTTAGCGCGATTCCCGCAGTCGCTTGTGGCAGAGTGGCAATTAGTTGCAACGGGTAGCAAAAATTTGATTGTTGAAATTATCGTGTTAGCCATTATGGTGCTAATCGTGGCGGGCGTGGTGCTAATGACCGTCGGCACACGACGAATTCCTGTGCAGTATGCAAAGCGCGTTGTCGGACGCAAAGTCTATGGAGGAACAACACAATATATTCCGATGCGTGTGATTACGGCGGGCGTCATGCCGATTATCTTCGCGCAGTCGATTATGTTTATTCCAAGCACGCTCATCTCATTTTTTCCTGAAAGCGAAGGCATGCAGAAAGTCGCATCATGGATTTCGTATGATTCGTGGGGTTATGCTATTCTGTTCGCAATTCTAATTGTCTTTTTTACTTACTTCTACACGGCGATTGCTTTCAATCCAAAAGATGTTGCGGATACGATGCAAAAGCAAGGCGGATTTATTCCAGGGGTGCGTCCAGGAAAAAGCACGGAAGAATTTATCGATAACATTCTTACGCGCATTACCTTGCCAGGCGCAATCGCACTTGCAATCATTGCTGTTTTGCCGACGTTCTTGGTGAAATATGGAAATGTATCGCCAGGCTTCGCACAGTTTTTTGGCGGAACAAGTTTGCTCATCATTGTCGGCGTTGCGTTAGATACGCTTCAACAGATTGAAAGTCATCTCTTAATGCGCCACTATGACGGATTCATGAAGACGGGTCGTGTGAGAGGACGAGGGGCTGTCAGCGCATAACTACACGAGAAAAAGTAATACAGATGGTAACGGCGCGAAGCGAGAAAGAGATTGAATTGATGCGTGAAAGCGGCAGAATCGTCGCCCAAGCCCTTGATGCCATCCAACTTGAACTTCGCCCTGGCATAACGACGAAAGACCTCGACAAAATCGCCGAAGACTACATTCGCAGTCAAAACGCGCAACCGAGTTTCTTGGGATATGTGCCGCGCGGTGCACGCGGAACGAAGCCATATCCCGCGTCAATTTGCGCCTCGATTAACGAAGAAGTCGTTCACGGTATCCCGAGTCCAAAGCGCGTCATAAAAGAGGGAGATATTGTTTCAATCGATGTCGGTGCATTTAAGAACGGCTATCACGGAGATTCTGCAAGAACATTCATTGTTGGAGAAGTAAAGCCCGAAGTTCGCCACCTCGTCAAAGTTACAGAAATGTGTTTGACGCTTGCCATCAAAGAAGCAGTTGTTGGAAAGCGGTTGCACGACATTTCCGCCGCCGTCCAGACATATGCGGAAAGTTTCGGGTTTGGCGTTATCGAGAATATGGTCGGACATGGAATCGGAACAAAAATGCACGAAGAGCCACCCGTGCCGAATATCGGCAAAGCGGGAACGGGCGTTTTCTTACGAGAAGGAATGGTGCTTGCGATTGAGCCGATGATCAATTTAGGACGCTCGCGCAAGGCAAAAATTTTGAGCGATACTTGGACAGCAGTAACTGCTGACGGAAAACCTTCTGCGCATTTTGAACACACCGTTGTGGTGCGCAAAGGTAAAGCCGAAATTTTAACCCTCTCGCGTCTTCCAAAGACTTTGCTCGCTACGGAAGAAGACGCGACAATTCAATTAGCGAGTTAAACACATAAACCCTTGCTGTAACTTGGCGAAAGAAGAAGCGATTGAACTTGATGGCGTGATTCTCGAAGCGTTACCAAACGCAAGTTTCAAGGTCAAGTTGGAAAATAATCTTGAAATTTTGGCGCACGTGTCGGGAAAGATGAGAATGAACTTCATTAAGATTCTACCGGGCGACCGCGTGAGAGTTCAAGTATCGCCATATGATTTGACCAAAGGAAGAATCACGTATCGATTTAAGTAACTTAGAAGATTTTTGTAGAATTAGTATCTGAAAGTTTTGGAAAAAAATTAAAAAAAGTATAAATTAGCCGCCCTTTTTTACAAAGGAAACTAAAATTTGAACGATTATGAAGCTCGTGTCGTCATTAAAAAAGCGTTGCGAATCGTGCAAAATCATTCGCCGAAAAGGAAAAATTCTTGTGATTTGCAAGAAGAACCCAAACCATAAACAGCGTCAAGGATAATAGGAGATAAAGAATGAGAGTTGCAGGCGTTGACCTTCCCAGAAACAAGCGTGCCGTTATCGGCTTAACCTACATCTATGGCATTGGCGATACGACCGCTAAAAAAATTTTAGCAAAAGCGGGCATTGATGAAAATCGCAAAATCGCCGAATTGACGGACGAAGAAGCAAGCCTAATTCGGAACATCATTACCAATGAGTATAAGGTTGAAGGACAAGCCAGAAGCGAACAACAACTCGCCATCAAGCGATTGATGGATATTGGTTGCTATCGTGGGTTGCGCCATCGCAGAGGATTGCCCGTCAGAGGACAGCGCACGCGCACAAATGCCCGCACACGCAAAGGTAAGCGCAAGACCGTTGCAGGTAAGAAGAAAGCGGCAGCAAAGAAATAATCACTAAACTTTTGATATAGCAAATGGCAACGACGAATACATCAACCGCCGCGGCAAAAAAGAAAAAGAAAATCAACGTGTCGCCCGAAGGATTGGCACATATCAAGGCGACCTTCAACAACGTGCTCGTAACCATTACGGATATGTCGGGCAACACGGTTGCATGGTCAACGGCAGGCAAGAACGGCTTCAAAGGCTCAAAGAAAAACACGCCATATGCCGCACAAGTTACCGCAGAAGCGGCGGCGCGTGAAGCGGCAGAGTTAGGAATGAGAAAGGTTGACGTTTTAATTAAAGGTCCTGGTTCGGGACGCGACGCCGCGGTTCGCTCCTTGCAAGTTGCAGGGTTGGAAGTGCGTTCAATTCGCGACATTACGCCGCTTCCGCACAACGGTTGCCGCCCACCAAAACGCAGAAGAGTCTAACAAATCACAAACCTGATTGAAAGAGTTGAAATGGCAAGATATTTAGGTCCAACCTCAAAAGTTTCTCGTCGTCTGGGCGTCGCTATCGTCCCAAAAGACGAAAAGTATTTAGATAGACGTCCAAATCCACCAGGACAACACGGCACATCACGCAAAGGCAAGTTGTCAGAATACGCGATTCAGCTCCGTGAAAAGCAGAAGATGAAATACATCTATGGCGTTTTAGAGCGTCAATTTCGGTCGTATTATGAAAAAGCGACGCGCCAGCGCGGTGTTACTGGGGATAACCTCGTCAAAATGCTTGAAAGCCGGCTTGATAACATCGTTTATCGTGCAGGATTTGCCGCGTCCCGACCTGCCGCACGCCAAATTGTCTCTCACGCACACTTACTTGTGAATGGAAAGAAAGTAAATATCCCGTCATATCAATTAAAGCCGGGTGATGTGATTCAATTCCGAGAAAAGTCAAAAAATTTAGATGTCGTTAGAAATTCGTTGAACAAGAAGCCCGATTCGCAAATTCCTACATGGATTCAAGTCGATAAGGCGAATCTGAAAGCAACCTTCTTAAATGCACCTGAACGCTCGGAAGTTCAAGAGCCGTTCAATGAGCAGTTAGTTGTTGAGTTATACTCAAAATAAGAGAGTTACCTTAGTAGTAAAAAGCGTTGCTGTTCAACACTTGCACAATTTTTCAAGAGGAGCGTTATGATTCAACAAATGCAAATGCCGGAGCGATTGGAACTCGATGACAATTCGTATTCCAACAATTACGGTAAATTTATTGCTCAACCGCTTGAGCGCGGTTATGGAGTGACCATCGGAAACGCGATGCGCCGCGTATTGCTTTCATCTTTGCCAGGAACAGCAATCACAGGCGTTAAAATTGAGGGTGTTTTACACGAATTTTCAACACTAGAAGGCGTTAAAGAAGATGTTCCGGATATTATTCTGAACTTAAAGCAAGTCCGTTTTCGCTCAATCAGCAAGCGTGCCGCCGTTGTTTCTTTGGTGCTAAAAGGTCCTAAAAATTTTACAGCGGCGGATATTGTAAGCACTGAAGGCGATTTTGAAGTGCTCAACCCCGATTTACACATCGCAACGCTAAATAAAAACGCAACGATTAAAATTGACATCTATGTCGGCAGAGGACGCGGCTATGTGCCGGCGGAAGAAAATAAGCACGAGAATATGCCGATTGGATTTATTCCGATGGATTCAATTTACACGCCGATTCGAAACGTGAAATACAGCATCGAGAATACACGTGTCGGTCAAAAAATTGATTATGAAAAATTGATTTTGGAAGTAGAGACCGATGGCTCTGTCGCACCTGATGAAGCCGTAAGTATGGCAGGCAAAATCATCACCGACCATATCAAACTTTTTGCCACCTTCACGCCAACGACGGAAGAAGAAACGGCGGTTCCTGAAACCCAAGAAGATAACGCCGAGTTTGAAAGGATGCGCCAACTCTTACTGACGCGCATCGAGGATTTAGAACTTTCAGTTCGCTCTCACAACTGCCTGCGTTCAGCAGAAATTGAAACCTTAGGGCAACTCGTCGCAAAACGAGAAGAAGAATTGTTAAACTTCAAGAATTTCGGCAAAAAGTCCTTAACAGAACTCAAGGAATTGGTAGAATCTAAAAATCTGCACTTCGGCATGGATACCTCAAAGTATCGCTTGAAAGAAGTCTAAAAGCAAAGGGCAATCGATAAAAATTCGTAGAGGAAATTATGCGAAAACAAAAGCACACTGTTAAAAAAATCGGACGCACAACCGCGCACCGACACGCAACGCTCTCCAATCTTTCAACGGAACTCATACGCCACAAACGTATTCGCACAACCGAAACGAAAGCAAAAGCGTTGCGTCCTTTCGTCGAAAGTCTCATCACGAAAGCCAAGAAAGGCACCATGCACGCACAACGCGAAGCCTTCAAAGTGATTCGCGATAAAGCCGTTATTAAAGAACTTTTTGGCGAGGTTGCAAATAAAACAGCCAATCGAAATGGCGGATACACACGCATCATTAAACTTGCGCCACGACTTGGCGACGCGGCAAAAATGGCTTACATCGAGCTCGTTGACTTTGGCGCAGAACCCGATGTGAAAAAATCGCAAAAACAAGACCGTGCGCGCCGTGTTCGCGGTTCAAAAGCGTCGCAAGCCAAAAGCGGAGGCGAACAAAAAGAAGCAACCGCTACCGCTTGAAAGCAAACCCATTGAAATATCAAAGGCTCGTCCAAAAAACGAGCCTTTTTGTTTTTAGATGACAATCAGAGCATCAGCAATTTCGTGCGCCCGACGGGAGTTGAACCCATAACCTTCGGCTTCGGAGACCGACGCTCTATCCAGTTGAGCTACGAGCGCAAAACGCCTGCAAAAATACATTGAACAACAAGCGAATCCAACATTATGGCTTCCACGATTCCAAACGATACGCACTCTCCCAAAACAGCCACTCCAAACGCGAACTATACGCAAACGCCTCCATCATTTTTCTGCGGGTAGACTCCGTCGCATCACTGCCGACTTCATCGGTAATTGCGAGCATTTTATCAACAACGGCACTGAATTCAGGACTCGAATAGGTTTCAATCCATCGCTTGTAAGGATTCTTGTTGTAGGAAGGAAGCACCGACGACTTTGAGAAAATAAAATTCCCGACTTCCCGATAAATCCAAAAGCAAGGCAAAAGCGCGGCGATACCTTCTTCATAACTACGCAAT
>CALGMC010000117.1 GCA_937959145.1 uncultured Chlorobiales bacterium | reverse complement strand
ACCGATTCTTTGCCATCTAAATCTGCAACAAGAAAAATGGTTTCAGGATTATTGCTTCGCTTGATGAGTTCTCTCATGCCCAAGCCACGTGAGTAAGCCTCTTTCATTTCAGGCGTGTAGATAGGCTTGATTTGCGCTTTGAGCGAAGGTTGCGATAAAGATTGCACCAACGTTGCCACCACGAATGGATTCCACTCACTTCGCTTTGGCGCGTAGGCTTTGAGCAGTTCACTTGACTCGAGATAAGTCGACCACGAAAGCGAGCCTTTGCTATCTGTCGCGCTTACATTCGGCAACGAAATCGTGTTGGATTCTGCGCCGACGCTCCAACCTTCCTTTTTTTGCAGTTCGAGCGCGTCGTTTTCTTCGACGACACCGTCATCATTATCGCACCCATGCACAATGCCCGAAACCGAAAGCAATGCGGCAAGCGTGCCGAGTTTTGCCAAGCGCAGATTCGCTTCGCGGCGCGTGATAGATTCTTCCCACCACGATTTTTGACTGTTGTTTTCGCTCATCATTCGCATGAAGTTAGTCTTTCAAAAATGTTGCGGCGCATTGCGCATTGTAGTCGGTTGCTTGTTTAGAAACGCGCGTAAAAATTCCTGCGGCGCGTCCTCCAACAAGATAAATCCCGTAGTTCGTATTTGCGTCGTCTTTAATGGCATCAAAGTAGCGTTGCACAATCCATCGGTTTGGGTTTGCTTTTTCAAGCGACGCATTCCAGATTTCCTCCGAGACGTGATTTCCGATAATGACTTCGTCGCCTTCGCAACCGTAATCGGATTTCAAGACCCATTCGTTTTTTTTGAGCACTGCTTTGCCTAACACATCGATGAGACGCAGGGTTTCGGGGATATACGCACGAATCGCAGTTTGGTTTTCCGCACTGAACAAATCGAGATATTTCCACATAAATGCCATCGTGAGTTTGTTTTGCGTGAGCACCGCCCCAAACGGATTGATGATGGCAATTTGCTTAGACTTTTCCGCTTCGATGAGCCAAACGAGTTCGGTTGCGAGCGGGTCGGGGTCTTCAAATGGTTCGCCGTCGAGCCACGCCGATTCGCGCTCGCCCCACCAATCGGTTTTGTAGTGCCGATACACAATATCGATTTCCGTTTCAAAGAGCGTGATTTTGCCTTGCGCACTTCTTCCCAAGTTTCTTGGCGAGCCTAAGACGACCTTCATGCCGCGCGATTCAAACCAACGGCGATAGAGTTCAATCATCGATAAATCTTCGGGCAAATCAGTTGGATAGACAATTCCGACCGTAGGCAAAGGCTTGATTTCAGCAACGCTTTGCCGATAGCATCGCAACACAGCCTCACAAAAGGCGTTTTCAAATTGTTCGTTTGGGTTTAGTAAGTTTTCTTGTTGGAGAATTTGATTTAGGAGAACGGCTTCGGCTTCGCCGCTGGGCGTATCGCTATTCATTTCGCAAATTTGAATACGCTCATCGGTGGTGAGGAAAACATCGAGCCGCGCGATTGTGTGCCACGCGCCGCCCGATGAAAGCCACATGAGTTTTTGAAACGGCGTGAGGTGAAAAAAGTCGTCCAAATATGATGGATTGTTCCAGACGATTTGCGCGAGTTCGTTGTAGACTTTTCCGATGGCTTCGGCAGCGAGGCAAAGTGCATCATAAGTTTTTTTGGAGAGAATTATCGGTTCAAGTCGGAACCGCTCTGCGCCGTTGAGCCAAGCGTCGGAAATGATGCCCGTTTTGAGAAGCGCGTCGGCGAGTTCATTGTAGGTCATTTACACTTCTTGAGCGATTCGAATTGGAATTTCAACGAAGAAGGTCGCGCCTTTTCCTTTGCCCTCGGATTCTGCCCAAACTCTTCCGCCATGAAGTTCTACGATTTTCTTGACGATGAAAAGCCCCAAGCCTGTTGAGGTTTCTTCGCCCGTAGGTCGTGCTGAGAGGCGTTGAAACTGACCAAAGAGTTTTGTTTTATCTCGTTCAGAGAGTCCTTGTCCTTCATCTTTAATTACAATTCGGGCGATGTCGGTAACTTGTTTGCCTAACTCGCTCAACTGCTTGTAATGGCTTGCGGTTATGGGCAGTTTTATCAACGACACGCGAATGACTTTCTCTTTCGGGCTGTATTTAATTGCATTGCTAATGAGATTTTCAATCGCTTCTCGGATTCGGCTCTCGTCAATGAAGAGTGCAATTTCTTCGGTGTGTTCAATGAAGAGCGTTTGCGATTTTTTCTTCGCCGAAATTTGATTTTCATAAACAATGTTTTCCAAAATTTCATTGAGGCGCGCCAATTGCAGGTTGGGCGTCGTTTCGCCGATTTCAAACTCGTTGCTTTTGAGCATTGCGTCGATGAGCGCGAGCATACGCTTTGTCGCACCTTCGATATGATTGGTGTAGTTGTAAATGCTCAGAATTTCAGATGCAGGGGTTTCTTTGATAATGCCTGAAAAGCCAATAATGCTTTGAAGCGGGCTTTTGAGGTCGTGCGCCGCGATTGAAAGCAACTCTGTTTTAATCTGATTTGCCTCGACGGCAAGTTTTCGTTGTTTTTCGGCTTCTAACAAAGCTTTCTCGAGTTCAGCACTGCGTTCTTTTTCGCGCTCTGCTTCTCTACGCGCCTGCTCGGTTTCATAGATGGTTTGCATTTCACGCAACTTTTCGGCTTGTGCTTCGCTGAATCGCTTTTGCTCGACTTCTTGATAACGCTCAAGGCAGTCCGTTGCTTTCTCGAAAAGTTTTCTCGACTTATACATCTTCGCAAGTGCCCTGAGTAAGTCCGCTGTTTCTTGCGTTGCTTTTTGCGCTTCCGCCAGTTCAAGTCCCTCGAGCAGATGTCTTTCGGCTTTTTCAAACTCGCCCAAGTTCACGTAACAAATTCCGATGACATTGTGAGAGATGAGAACGCCTTGTATGTGGTTAATTTTTTTTCGGAGTTCTAAACATTCTAACTGCTTTGTGAGCGATTCTTCGTGTCTTTCTAATCCTGATAAAGCAGAGGCGATGTTTCCAAGAATCTGTGCGCGTATCAGCAAGTCGGGCGAATCTTGCAATGCTTTGTAGGCTTCTTCATAACAGTGCAGAGATTGCTCATAACTTTTCTGTTTGTAGTGGATGTTTCCAATGTTCATCAAAGTATGCGAGAGGCTTACTGGCGGTGCGCCGTCCTTTTGTTTCAAGACGAGACTTTGTTCGTAGTAAATGCGCGCCTTTTCTATGTCGTCAATCACATAGTAGACATTTCCAATGTTCATAAGCGTCATGGCGATTTCTTGGTCGTTGCCTAAGGTTTCTTTGAGGGCAAGACTTTTTTGATAGTATTCAAGTGCTTTATCTAATTCGGAGAGTTTGTAATACGCATTGCCAATGTTGTGTAATGAAGTTGCAATTCCTACCGTGTCGTTTAGTTTTTCCGCAAGTTCAAGCTTTTGGTTGTGCAGGCGAAGCGCGTCGGTGTAATTGCCGATGTTCCAATTTGCATTGCCGAGCGCGCCTAAAATTCTCATTGTGAGGGACTTGTCGTCAATTTCTGTTGCGAGTTCTTTTGATTCCGTGAGGTATTCGATTGCCTTCGTGGCGTTGGCACATTTGAACTCTGCTATACCAAGCATCGCGAGTGCGAAAGCGGTTTGCTCTTTTTTGAAATGAGATGAAGGAATTTCAGAGAGGAGGTTCAATGCGCGCTCCGCCGATGAGCGCGTCCGTTCAGGCTCGCTTTCTATCAACGTTTCGGCAAGTTTGTTCAAAGCCGAAATTTGCTCTTCCCTTTCTGTCGCCGATTGCCATTTTTGCTCTAAATTCATCAACCGTCTCAGTCATTTTCGTTTAGGAAAGTTCTGTTACCAAAATTGCCGTTGCAATATAAGCCGTTGCTTCAATAACGCTAACGCCGACGTTGCGGTCTTTGGAAACTTCGTCGTCCAACTTGCCGCCGTAGGGCGCAAAGCCCCCGCCAAGCAGAACGCCTTGCACCAAAAATTGTCGAATCGGATAGAACGAGAGCACCACCAAGAGCGATTTTCCAAAGCCAATAAAACTGGTTTGATAGTCGATGAAGTCGCCGCGCAACCCACTTCCGACCGCAATGCCAATGCCAACCATCACGCCTGCGTAGCTAATTGCCGCCGCAATGTTGCCGCTGATAAACTCTTGCGTATCGTTGTAGTTGGTGAGCAGTCGATAGAGGCGCGCAATCAAGATGAGGGCAATTTGCCCGACCAAAAAGAAAATGATAGAAGTCAAAACTGTTCCGCCTTTGGCGTCGCCCGAAATCGTGCCTGCAATCACTAAGCCTGTGGCGATGAATCGACCTGCGGCGACAATTCCGACCGCAACATTGCGCTTCTCAATCTCTTCGAGGTAATTAACAGCATGAAAGAGTTTGAATCCAAAGAGCGAGATAAAGGCAAGAAAGAGCACGCCACCGACGCCGTAGGCTAAGGCAATAAGCCCATCTTGAACCATATCGCCGCTTCCTTCGCCGCGCAGTAAGGCGGTTGTAATCAGCACCACGCCGAAGACATAGCCCGCAATCGCCACGCCCAGTGCAGGGTTATCGGCTTTGATGAGCGCGTCGCTTAAATGCGTCTTCATCAAAAGTTGATTGACGAGACGCGCAAAAACGACCATCAAGACCATAATTGTGGCAACAAAGAGAATTGTTTGAATCGGCATGATTTGTGTTTGTGGTTTATGAGTTGAATTGTTTTCAGCCTTGACCTTGCTTCAAAAGCCACGCGGCGAATTTTTCAAAATCGCTTAGATGCGTTTCTATAATTTTTCTCACGACTTGAAGATTCAGCGATGTGTAATCATGAACGGCGATGTTTCTAAATCCCACCATTTTTCGCAGTTGCTCACCCAACGCTTTATCGATAAGCCCTGCGCTCACGAGCATTTCAAACGCTTCGAGGCTGGTCTGCGGCGCGCCCAACTGCCTGACTTTGATGAGATGATTTGCCGCATCAATCGCCGCTTCTGAGGCACGTTGCAAATTCAAAATGATGGAATCTTGTTTTGTGAAGTTTGATTCAAACTCGCTTTCGTAGCCAAAGTATTCTTCTCGCACTCTTGCCACACATCGCTCAATGACGCGCGCCTTTCCGACTAAAATTTCATCGATAAATTTTTCCACGCTTGAAAATCTCCTCCATAATCGGCTTGCGCTCTTCTTGAAAGCGTTGATACATCGAGAGCGATTGGTATTCAAAGGTTTCGCATGCGAGACGATTCGCTGTGTAAATGCGCCGTCCTTTTCCTGCAATTTGAAAGCGCATGACGGTTGAACATTGGCGCAAGTCGACGAGGTCGACGTCGGCGTTTAATTTCAGAGCAAGCGTTTGCGCCGCTTCCCAACGATGGACGGCGTCGGTGGGCGTTTCGGTCAGCACGCCAATGTCCCAATCGCTTTCGGCTCTTGCCGTTCCGTCGGCGCGACTGCCGTAAAGATAAACTCCCAACACTTTATTCGGCGCAAGTTCGCGCGTGAGTTCGCTGACGATTGTGGCTTGCTCTTGCTCTGTCATGAGGCGCGCAAGGTTTTGTAGTAGTTAATCAGTCCGTTTGTTGAAGCATCGTGCGTTTTAACGGGCGTTTCGTCTTTAAGTTCGGGCAAAATGGCTTTGGCAAGTTGTTTGCCGAGTTCAACGCCCCATTGGTCGAAGGCATTGATGTTCCAAATAACGCTCTGCACAAAGATTTTATGTTCATACATCGCTATCAAACTGCCGAGCGTTTTCGGCGTGAGTTTCTTAAAGAGAATTGTGTTTGTCGGGCGATTGCCTTCAAAAACTTTGTGCGGCAAGAGTTTTTCAATTTCCTTTTTCTTCAAGCCTTGCGCTTCTAATTCAGCGCGAACTTCTTTTTCGGTTTTGCCTTTCATTAAGGCTTCGGTTTGCGCAAAGAAGTTCGAGAGCAAAATTGCGTGATGCTCGCCGATAGGATTATGCGAAATGGCAGGCGCAAGAAAATCACATGGAATCAGTTTCGTGCCTTGATGAATGAGTTGGTAGAAGGCGTGCTGTCCGTTTGTTCCGGGTTCGCCCCACACAATTTGCCCTGTTTGATACGAAACCACTTCGCCACTTCGCGTGATGCGCTTTCCGTTGGATTCCATATCGCCTTGTTGGAAATAGGCGGCAAATCGATGCAAGTATTGGTCGTAAGGCAAGAGCGCGTAAGTTTCCGCGCCGAAAAAGTTGTTATACCAAATGCCTAACAGCGCAAGAATGACGGGCAGATTTTTCTCGAGCGGCATCGTTCGGAAGTGCTCGTCCATTTCAAACGCACCTTGCAAGAGTTCTTCAAAGTTTTCAAAGCCAATGAAGAGCGCGATTGAAAGTCCAATTGCCGACCAAAGCGAATAGCGTCCGCCGACCCAATCCCAAAAGCCAAACATGTTTTTTGTATCAATCCCAAATTCTGAAACGGCTTTGCCATTCGTTGAAAGCGCGGCAAAATGCTTAGCGACGGCGGTGGCATCGTTTGCGGCGTTCAAGAGCCACGCCTTTGCCGTTTGTGCATTCGTCATCGTTTCTTGGGTAGTGAATGTTTTCGAGGCAATCAAAAAGAGCGTGGTTTCGGGGCTCACTTTTTTGAGCGTTTCGGCAATGTGCGTGCCGTCGACATTTGAAACGAAATGCACTTTGAGCGTTGAGCCGTAAGGCTTCAGGGCTTCGGTTACCATCAGCGGACCTAAGTCAGAGCCGCCAATGCCGATATTGACCACGTCGGTTATGGCTTTGCCTGTGTAGCCTGTCCACTTGCCGCTTCGCACTTGCTCACAGAAGGATTTCATTTTGGAAAGTTCGGCGCGCACAGCGGGCATGACATCGTTGCCGTCGACATAAATCGCACGCTTTGAAGGGTTGCGCAAGGCGATGTGAAGCACCGCACGATTTTCCGTGAAGTTGATTTTCTCGCCGTTGAACATCTTTTCAATCCACTTCTTGACCTTTGTTTCGCGCGCAAGTTGAAAGAGCAATTTCATTGTCTCGCTGGTGATGCGATTTTTGGAGTAATCGAGCAAGATGTCGCCAAAGCGGACGGAAAATTTCTCGAAGCGTTTTGGGTCCTCTTCGAAGAGGTCGCGCAGATGCAGTTTCTTTGCTTTTTTGTAGTGTTGTTGGAGTGCTTTCCACGAAGCAAGTTTGGTCAGGTCGTTCATTTTCAGTGTCGGTTTTTGATTGCGTTTTGAAAGTTGTTTTTCAGAGCGAGAGCCGCTTAAAAAGCGATTCAGGAATTTGCCGAATGACAAACATAATCCCCTTCCAAAAGGCAGGAAGATAAATTTCATCGCGCCGTTTCTCAATCGCTTTCACAATGCCTTTTGCAACTTGTTCAGGTTTTGCCCAAAGCGCGCCTTTTTTGAACGATGCGGTCATGGGCGTATCGACGAAGCCGGGCTTGATGGTCAGAACGGCGACGCCTTTGGCGTGCAAGCGATTGCGCAAGCCTTGTAAGAAGATGGAAAGTCCGCCTTTTGCCGCGCCATACACATAATTTGATTGCCGTCCTCTATCGCCTGCCACCGATGAAATAACGGCGATTGTGCCTGCGCCTTGCACTTGCATTTCATTGGCTAACAGCGTGAGGAGCGACACGGGACTGATAAAATTGACCGTCATGGCATCAATCGTTTTTTCCACATTTTGATTGCACTCGTTTTGATTGGGCAAAATGCCATGCGCAAGAAGCGCGACATCAATTTGCGTGCAGGCTTGTTTAATCGTTGCGATGAGCGTTGGGTGCTGTTCGATTTTGGCTAAATCGGCGACAGCGTAAGCGACTTCTTTTGCGCCGCGCACTTTCAGGTCGCTTGCGAGGGTTTGAGTTTGTTCGGGATTGCGTCCAACGAGAAAGAGTTTATTTCCTTCTTTGGCGTAAAGTTTGGCGACGGCTTTGGCGATTGCCGAAGTCGCTCCGAAAATGACAATGGTTTTCATTTAACCTCGTTTTTTTCTGCAAAACTTCTGCAACTATCACTTCTGCAAATATCACGAAGTTTGAGCGAAGCGCGAGCAAGATTTTTGCGCCAATCGTGTCGACAAGGGCAATTTCGGTCAGGCAATTTTCGGATATTTTTAGCAATTGTTTTGCGCCTCACGCATTTCGCTTGCGCGTTGTTATCCCAGCAGTGCGAGCATTTGTGCGTTTTCGGGGTGAGCAGGCAGTTGGTTTGCAAGCGAAAGTCCGCTGATGTATTTGAACTGAATTGCGCCGTTTTTGTCGAGCAAGAATTGTGCGGGGAGCGGTGCGCCGAGTGCCGCGCCAAGCCCGTATTGTTTGAAGACACGCCACTCCGAATCGGAAAGCATGACGAAGGGATAGGCTTGTTCGGTAACGATTTGCTTCGTCATTTCGACGTTCGTTGAAGAGACGACCACGACGTTAGCCCCTTTTTCAAGAAAGGTTTGATAATCGTTTTTGAGGTTATTCAGATGTGGGAAGCAAAGCGGGCAGAAAATTTTATCGGTGAAAATTCTTGTAAAAACCAGCAAGAGCGGTTTGCCGCGAAAGTCCGAGAGTTTGCGCAGTGTGCCGTTTGAATCGGGCAGTTCAAAATCGGGTGCGATTTCTCCGATTTGAAACTTATCTTCGGCAAGTCGGGGAATAAAATTGGCTATAAAATTTGTGTTAATTGGGTTGATAGATTCAAAAATCGATGGCATTGGAATGGATTGATTTAGTAGATTTGACAAGGCATTATAGTCGTTTCAAAGAACGATTAAGAATATCTGATTCGTTTCCAAAGCAACTTCCTTTATCTTTTCACTGCTTGCGACGCACAACGATTGACCATGAAAAAAGAGCGATACACAAAGTCTACGCTTCCCGAGAAAACTTGTGAGAATTGCCAGCGTCCAATGGCGTGGCGCAAGGCGTGGGCGAAAAATTGGGACGAGGTCAAATACTGCTCCGACCGATGCCGCGCCGAAGCCAAACAAAAACGTAGAACTCAAACTTCAACACCTCAATGAAAAACAAATATGCCAA
>CALGMC010000116.1 GCA_937959145.1 uncultured Chlorobiales bacterium | reverse complement strand
GTTCTCGAAGAGGGCTTGTTGGACAGCAATTTTTTTGCCTTGCTCTTCGTTGAAGACGGCTTCTTTGATGGTGTGAAAATTTTGGTAAGCGCGATACGCCGATTCAAAGTCTCCTAATTGCTCATGAAGCATTGCCAGTTGTTCAAAGGCTTCGTAGGATTGACAACGCATTGAGTGTTTCTCGCTTATGGCAATTGCTTCAGCAAGATAGGTTTTGGCGAGGTCATAATTTTTTTGTGAAATCAAAGTTTTGCCAATCAATATCATAACGCGTACGATGTTGCTTTGGTCGCCAAGTGTGCGCAAGCGTTCAAGGCTTTGTTGGTAGTATTCAAACGCAAGGTCATACTCACCTTTGGATTCATAAACGCTGGCAATGTTGCCGAGTTCGGTCGCAATGCTGTTTTGTAAGCCGATTTCTTCAAAGCGCGCAAGGGCATCTTGATAAAAGCTGAGTGCCTTATCAGACTCTTTGAGTGCGTGATAGGCATTTCCGAGCGAGCTCAGCGCAAGGGCTTCCAAGCGTCTATCTCCAATTTCACGGCTCATCGTTAAGGCTTCTTCAAAGAGTTGAAGAGCCTTGTAATGGTTGCCGAGCGAGAGATAAACTTCGCCAATGTTCAGTTGAATGTTGGTAATTTCGCGTATCTCTGTTTTGGGGTCGCGCAGGTTAAGGCTTTCAGTGTAGCATTCAATTGCTTTGGGATAATCGCTTAACAGCACATGAATCATGCCGATGTTGTTAAGCGTTGAAGCGATTCCTTTTGTGTCGCCCAGTTCGCGTTTAAGCGCGAGACTTTCTTCATAACATTTAAGCGCGGCGGCGTGATTTTCAATCGAGTAGTAAATCAACCCGATGTTATTGAGTGCGGCGGCAATGCCTTTCTTATCGCCTAACTCTCGCCGAAGCGTTAGGCTATCGTTGTAAAAATCAAGGGATTTGTGGTAGTAGGCGCGGTAGTATTCAATGCGTCCGAGATTGTTTAATACCGACGCCATCATGTTGCGCTTGTTGAGTTTTTTGAACAACAACAATGCTTTTCGTCCTGATTCCATCGCTTCGTCGTAAGAAGCCAATGCGGTTTGCGCCAAACTCAAGCAATGGTAGGCTTCGGCTTTCACTTCGCACCATTCATCTGTTTCAGCATTTTGATTGATGCTTGCGAAGATGTTTTCAACCTGCGGCATGGCTTCCTTAGGCTTTTGAGCCGCCTGCTCTTTAAGCCACGCTAATTTGGCACGCACCTTCTCGAGCATACTGTTTTCTCTCTGGCTTTGCTCCATTCTCATGTCTTGTTGATTAGAGAGAGAAATTACAACAATTTGACGGTAAGTGTAAGCAAGCACGGCTCTTGACGCTGTGCGCCTACGGCGAACGTTCTAACTTAAAATTTCGCTTCCTTACCTGAACAGCGTAACTTGCGCCCGAATCATTTTTTTCACTGTCTATGCAAATTATCTTCATTGTTATCGCCATTCTCATCGCTGACCAACTCACCAAGTATTGGGCAAAGCAGAACCTTGAACCGATAGGGCAAATTTCGCTTATCGGCGATTGGCTCAAACTTACCTTCACGGAAAATACGGGGATTGCTTTCGGGATTGATTTGGGCGGACAAGTGGTGGTAACAGTCCTTTCGGTTTTAGCGACGATTGGCATTAGCATTTACCTCTATTCGCTTCGGCGCGATAACATCTACTACAAACTTGCCTTTGCGTGCATTTTGGGCGGGGCAATCGGCAACCTCATCGACCGCGCACTTTACGGGCGCGTTGTGGATTTCATTCACTTCGATTTGTATCGCGGCTATATTGGCACATATTACCTCTCGCTTTGGCCGATTTTCAATATCGCCGACATTGCCATTTCAACAGGCGTTGCGATTATGTTCGTTTGGTATAAGCGAATTTTCGAGCCTGAACTCGCCGCCGCGCCAAGCGACAGCACTCCGACTGCTCCCGCCGTCCAAACAAATGAAGAGTCGCAGAATTAACATTCGGTTATTTCAATCGCGTATCAAACGCATCGCGCAGTCCGTCGCCGAGAAGGTTAATGGCGAGCACAGCAAGCATAATGGCAAGCCCGGGAAAAACGGTCAGCCACCAGCCGTTGCCCGACACGATGTAGGCATAGCCGTCGCGTAGCATTGAGCCCCACGACGCCGTCGGTGGCTGAACCCCGAAGCCCAAGAACGAAAGGCTCGCTTCGGCAATGATGGCAGTTGCAAAGCCTGCTGTGGCAACTACTGTTATCGGTCCAATCGTGTTCGGCAAGATGTGTTTGAAGATTGTGCGTGTTGCGCTGAAGCCTAATGCCTTTGTAGCTTCGACAAATTCGCGCTCACGGAGCGAGAAGAATTGCCCGCGCACAATTCGCGCCGTATCGACCCACGACGCTAAGCCGACCGCCAAAAACACCTGCCAAAATCCGCGCCCCAACGCAACGCTGATGGCAATCACCAACAAGAGTTCAGGGAACGACCACACCACATTCATCACCCACATCACGATGGCGTCGACTTTGCCGCGAAAATACCCAGCCACTGCGCCGAGTGTCAGTCCAATGAGGAGCGAAATGCTTGTGGCAATCACGCCAACTGCAAGCGAGACGCGCGCGCCGTAAATAATGCGCGAACAGACATCGCGTCCGTATTTATCCGTGCCCATCAAGTAAGTCGGGGTTTTATGCCAATCGGATTCCTTTGTGCCAAAAAGTTCACTTGTTGGAATTTTTTCTTCTCGTCCTTCAAAATCAATGATGAAGAGCGTGTCGCCTTGTTGCGTGTAGGAGCGAATCGGAATGGCTTTGAATGGGTCGCCTTCACCCGCATCGATTTTCTTCAAAATCAAATTTCCCTTGAACAAAGGCGGCTTGATTTCATACTCGTAAATCTGCGCATTCGGGTTCATCGGCGATAGAACGGGTGCGAAGAGCGCGACAACAACGAAGAAGCCGACAAGGATTAAACCGCCAAATGCAAGACGGTTACGCCGAAGCCGTCGCCACGATTGATAAAGCGGGCTATGCGGCACGGCGTCCGCAAGTTGTGCGTCGTATTCAGCCCTTGCGGAGTCGGCTTTTGCAGAAACGGATTCGGAAGGATTCATCATTCAACCGCAACTTTGAAGATGGCTTTTTTAACGAACGATTTCGGCGCGTTAGGCGCGTGCGCGTCGTCAGGAAAAAAGATGGCAAAGGTGTTGGGCGAGAGGGTCACTTGAAAGTCGGGCGTGTCGGCAAAAAGCATGAAATCGTTTTCTTCGCTGTATGGCGTATCGAGCGTTTGGCACTGGTGAAGCGGTTTCCAACCGATGTCGAAGGCACCGTCAATGGTGAGTTGAATATCGATGTATTTGCGATGGGCTTCGAGTTTCGCGTTGTGCTCGCGTGCGTGGTCGTCAGCGATAATAACGAAGAGGTCATCGCCTTGAAGTTTGTGCGTGCCAATGGGCAGGGTTTTGAAGTCGGACGAAGTGGCAAACGCGAAGGCTTGTTCAAATAGGCGATGGTTGCCGTAATAGCGCGCGGCGCGCTCGAGTGTATCTACAATCATGGTTTATTGAATTTGATTGATTTTGAAAATAAGTCGTAACGCAACGCCGTCAAAGTAATGGCGGTTCGTTTGCGTTGAACGAATTGCTATATTCGAGCCTATTTGAAATGTGTTTTTTTTAATCTTCAAATTCGTACCAAAAATGAGCACCGCTGTACTTGACTCCTCGCTGACTATTGATGTTGAAGAAGTTTTAGGCGCAGAAGCCAAAAACTTGCTTGAACACAAAGCCAAAGTTTCCAAAGAGCATCTGCACTTGCCCGGTCCTGATTTCATCGATCGCGTGTGGCTTGGCTCTGACCGCAGTCCGAATGTGCTTCGCAACATGCAACTGATGTTCAACACAGGACGCCTTGCGGGCACAGGCTATCTTTCGATTCTGCCCGTCGACCAAGGCGTTGAGCACTCAGGCGGGGCATCGTTCGCCAAAAATCCAATGTATTTCGACGGCGAAAATATCGTTAAGCTTGCCATTGAAGGCGGCTGTAATGCCGTTGCCTCAACCTTTGGCGTGCTCGGAAGCGTTGCACGAAAATACGCGCATAAAATTCCGTTCATTGCCAAAATCAATCACAACGAGTTTCTGACCTACCCGAACAAGTTCGACCAAATCATGTTCGGCAACAT
>CALGMC010000115.1 GCA_937959145.1 uncultured Chlorobiales bacterium | reverse complement strand
GCTTTGAAATCCCAATCGCGTGAATAGGCACTTGCGCCGCAGATGAGCAATTTCGGCTTAACCTTTTCGGCGATGTCGGCAACGCGATTCATATCGATGCGTCCCGTTTCTTTTTCAACGCCGTAAAAATGTGCGTTGTAAAGTTTGCCTGAGAAATTGACGGGTGAGCCGTGCGTAAGGTGTCCGCCGTGTGAGAGGTCAAAGCCGAGAATGGAGTCGCCGGGTTTAAGGACGGCGAAGAAGACTGCCATATTGGCGTTTGAGCCTGAATGGGGTTGCACGTTAGCATAAACGGCACCGAAAAGTTTTTTAACGCGCTCACGTGCGAGGTTTTCAGCAATGTCGACAAACTCGCATCCGCCGTAGTAGCGTTTGCCCGGATAGCCTTCGGCGTATTTGTTGGTCATGACCGAGCCGCAGGCTTCCATCACGGCGCGACTGGTGAAGTTTTCCGAAGCGATGAGTTCAACGGTGTCGGTTTGGCGTTCCAGTTCAGACTGAATCGCGGCGTAAATTTCTGGGTCGGCAAAGCGGAGTGCGTCCATTGTGGCTAAATGAGTTTAAGTTAAACAGAAGGTTTGTTTGAGAATCGGTCGACGATTGAATCCAAGAAAGTTTTCTTCAGCGGCTGTGGATTTTTGGATTCATAGTAGTAGTTGTAATAGCGATAATACTTGTAGTATGAGCCGTAGGTGTTGTAGATGTCGAAGTTGTTTAAGACTAGACCGATAATTTTTCCGCCGACTTTCAACATGAGGTCTTTGGCACGTTTAGCAAGTTCGGTTTGCGTAACGCCAGAAGAAACGACAAGAATCATGCCGTCGACGAGCGTCGAGACAATTTGCGCGTCCGTTACGGCAATGACAGGCGGTGTATCAATCAAAATGAGGTCGTAGCGCGTTTGCATATCGGCAAGAAATTCTTTCATGCGTTGCGAACCGATAAGTTCCGACGGGTTGGGCGGAATAGTGCCCGATGTGATGATGTCGAGGTTGCGAATCGGCGAAGTGCGAATGATGTCATCAACGATGGCACGCCCGACAAGGTAGTTCGTAATACCCGGCTCTTTGTTGTATCCGAAAACGGCATGAAGCACAGGGCGGCGCAGGTCGCAATCAATCAAAAGCACTTTTTGACCGCCTTGCGCAACGGTAATGGCAAGGTTGGAAATCGTCGTTGATTTGCCTTCTTTGGGTGCGGAACTTGTAACGCCGAAAAGGCTACCGAGTTTTGTTCCATCAGGTTGAACGGTGCTGACACGCGAGAAAAGCAGACTTGTGCGCAACGCGCGATAGGCTTCTGAAACCGAACTTTTTGGGTCGAAGTGTGTAACCAAGTGCGAGGCAATTTTGCGGGATTCGGATTCAGGTCCTTCAATCACCTTCACACTTGTCGAGGCTTTGGCGCGGATATTTTCATCAAAGGTTTCAATCACAGGGATGGTGGAGAGAAGTGTGCCAAGTTTTTCAGCTTGTTCGGGCGTGTGAATGCTTCGGTCGAGCGAGTGAATCAGCAGCACGATGCCAAGCCCTAAAATCAAGCCAATCACGACGCCAAACGCAATCGTTACCGGACGTTTCGGTGCGACAGGATTGTATTGCGGAACGGCTAAGTCGACGACCTCAATGCCGCTCGGCGTTTGCTCTTCTGAAATGAGGGCTTCTTGATAGCGTTTCTCGAGCAAGTTGTAAAGTTCTTGATAGGTTTGCGCATTGCGTTGAAGGCGAGCAAACTCAATGTTTTTGGCAGGAGTGCGCAGAAAGGCTTTATCATATTCTTCGGCAAGTTTGCGATATGCCGCCAGGCGCGATTGAATGCCGATGATTTCAAGTTCGGTGGCAAGTTTTTTCTTGGCGACTTCTTGGTAGTATTCGGGATACTGAATGTTGGCGTAGCCTTCCTTGACTTGTTGCTCAAATTCCTTTTGAAGTTTTTGTTTATAGACTTCAATTTCGGCGTCGAATTGGCGAAGTTGATTCTGAACGTTTTGGTTGTCTTGGTTTGGGTCGGAAAGAATTTTATCGCGCTCGACCTGCTTTTGCGCGATGATTTGTTGAAAGAGTTTGGTGTAATTTTCTGTGCTGGCTTGAACAGCAGCGTTAGCAAGTTTCGGCTCGAGGGCGGTCATTTCTTGCTTGTAAGCATTAAGCGAAGCGGTCAGCGCGTTAAGCATCACTTCGGCTTCATCGACTTTGGCGAGCGCATCAGAGTAGCGTGCAATCATGCGGTTGGATTCTTCGCCAATGGCGACAACGCGTTGGTTCTCCATGTAACGTTGAAGACGTTCTTCGCTGTCTAATAACTTGGCGCGCTTTTGTTCTAACTGTTCTTGCAAGAAAAGGCGAAGTGCGGTTGCGGCTTTGCTAGCAGATTTTTTCTTACGGTCTTCATAGACCTTGACGGCGGTGCGCGAAACTAAGGCTGCCTCGTGAGGATTGGGCGCGCGGAAACTGACTTCCATAAAAGTGCTACCTTTGGCAAGTTTGACATCAAGCCCGCTACGCACGCGCGCAGCAATGACATCAATTGGCGCAATGTTGCCGTTTTCGTCCTTGATGATATCAAGCGTATCGGTGCGCATATTCGGATTTTGATAAACCGCTTGCACAAGTTCGTAGGCAACTTCTTCGCTAAGTGTTCGACTTTTGAGAATTTGAATTTCGTTGCCTCGGTCTTCGGCATCTTTATCCGTGCTAAAACTCACAATTACGGAAGCACTCGATGAAGGATTGCGCAGAATGAGCGTCGTGGTGCTTTCATAAACATTAGGCTGAGAATAAGCGATAAACGTGGCAATCAAAACCGATACAACAAAAACGGTCAGAATAATCCATTTGCCTTTGAAAAAAGCGCGAAGGTAGCCAGAAATATCAACTTCCTGCGATTGGCTTTCTTGCAAAGCCTGTTGAAGTTGGCGATAGAGGAGCTGGTCTTGAGATGCGTTTCCGTTTCGTGTATAGCCGTTGGTGTTCTCCATTGATTATTTCAGATAAGGTTAATGTTTGTCGTTGCCTGTGCTTTATCGTCCGGAGCCTTTGCTGCAGCAAGTTCGACAAGTTTGTCCTTGCGTTGCCAAAGGAAACTGAATAGTCCAAGAATAAACGACGTGAAGTTGTTGATAGCGAAAGTGAGAAGCGCGTAACTGGACGCGACAATCAAACTAAAATCAAAAATCTTTTCAAGCGTTTTCGAGCAGGCGTATTGATATGTGCCCGCTCCCGCAGGCGTAATGAGCGAGCCAAAGGCTGAAATGCTCATCGTCGTCAAACCTTCCGCCCAGCCGAAAATTTCAGTCGTCGACCATTCAATCGCATACATCGGCACTAAGCCCGCAAGCAAATAACAACTCCAAATAACGATTGAAGAAATAACAATTTCCGCATACTTCGCCCGATTGTTCAATGCCGCCGTGCCTTCAATAAATGACTCGAGTGCGTTGGAAAGTCGCTCCGACCACTTCGGCGAAAGATGATGAAACAGCCCTTTGAAGCGCGCCGCAATTTGAGCAGGATAAAGCGAGACAATCGCAAAAAAAACTAAAACGCAAATCGACAAGAGCAAAATTAAGTATGACGCAAGTTCAAACGATAAGTTCAATCCGCCCAAATGCACTTCGCCAAAGGCGTCATTGATTTTTCGGCGGAAGATAAAAACAGAAAGCGCAAGAAGTAAGGCAAACATCAAGGTATCTAAAATCCGCTCGATAACGACCGATGCGAGCACCTTTTTGCCGTCAATTTTTTCTTGTTGTGCCAAATTCACCGCTTTGGTGATTTCGCCGACACGCGGCAAGGCTAAATTCACCGCATAGCCAATCATCGTTGCATTAAAGAGATTTTTCAAACTCATTTTTTCTTTGACGGTCGAGAGCAAAATGCCCCATCGCCACGCCCGAAGCACATGGCTGAAGGTCAGAGAAATAAAGGCGATCGAGACGAGCCGATAATCAATTCGAGAAAAAACCGCACCTAATTTTTCAAAATCTTCACGTGAAAAATCTTTGAAAGCAAGCCAGAAAAACAAGCCCGCAAGTGAGATGGAAAAGATGTATTTAATCGCGTTTTTCATAAAAATTTATTTTCCAAGTATGGCTTGAAGCACGGCGGCAGTTTGAGCACGACATATCTTGAAAATTTCTGCATCACGGCGTCGGCGAAGTTTCGCGACTCGATGTCGTTTTTTCAAATGATTAAAAAAATGCTTGCCGTTCCAGATGAGCGCGTCAAAGGCGGCTCGGCTTGCATCAGCACGTTTGGACTTCAAATAAAAAAGCATAGACAAAAGTTCAAGGAACAAACGCAACGGCAAAACCAAATATAAGCGTATTGCATCAGCGTTTTTTGTTAGCATCATCACATTATTGCGGTGGTTGAGATAAACCTTTCGCGGATTGGTTTGCGAAAGGGTTGCGCCACCGTAGTGATAAACAACCGAAGTCGGTGCAGAGTAAAGCCAAAAACCTGCCTTCCAGAGCCGCCAGCATAAATCAATTTCTTCCATGTGCGCGAAAAAATCTTCGTCAAACAATCCAACCGTCTCGAGCGCGCTTCGGCGGACAAACATCGCCGCACCTGACACCCAAAAAATCGGCACGGGGTTGTCATACTGTCCGTCATCTTTTTCCACGCGGTCTAAAATGCGTCCTAAACAGTAAGGGTAGCCGAGTTTATCCATCATTCCGCCTGCCGCGCCTGCATAGTCAAAAATGCGCTCGCCACGATTGCGCGCTTGAATCGAGAGCAGTTTCGGTTGCAGGCTTGCAATGCGTTCATCTTGTTCAGCAGTTGAAACAAGTTCCGAAAGCCAGTTCGGCTCTTGCTCGGTGTCGTTGTTGAGAAAAACGACATACTTGCCGCTTGTGTGTTCAAACCCGAAATTGCAGCCGCCCGCATAGCCTAAATTTCTCCCCGTGTGAAGCACTTGAATGGTTGGGTATTGAACTTTTGCAAGTGCAAGGCTATCGTCAGTTGAGCCGTTATCCACAATCGTAATGAGAAAGTTCGGATAAGTTGTTTTGGTAAGCGTTGAGAGACAGCCGAGCAGAATCTCCGCCCCGTTGTAATGAGGAATGATGATATCGACTTGCGGATAAATTTTGACAGCCTTTTCAGTATTTGCAAAGGACGATGCCTCGTTCATTCGGTTAAATTTGACGGCGCAAAGATACGGGTTTGAAGGCGTTTTTCCGCACACGAAAATTGAGCACGAGTGATAGGAAAAAAGTGTGAGGTCAAAGCGGGTCGGCGATAAGTTCGGCGGCAGAGAGGTTCAAGCGATAGCGGCGCGATTTTCCAAACTGTTGGTCGCGCCGTTTTTTGATG